>NZ_JBHUBB010000015.1:0-190628 GCF_042789485.1 Streptomyces sp. NPDC056835 | reverse complement strand
TGTCCGGACTGCTTTCCTCACCGCGCTTCGCGCGTGCTGCGACGCTTTACGTCCGGACACGCACCTCCTCCGACCCCGGCCCCCTCCCGTCGGGGGTCCCGGCCATTCGCCGCCCGGCTCGGGGTTTGGGGGCGGGTGCGGCTCGGGGGTCCCGGCCATTCGCCCTCCTGCTTGACCAACGTTCACGGCGTCGTGACTTTGGTAGCTTTCCTGCTCGCCGACGCGGGCGGCCCCGTTCCGGCTGCGTAAATTGGTTGATATGACACGCACGGACTACCCCTGGCTGCTCCCCTCGGAGATGATCGACCCACGGGGCCCCGAGCTGCCCGGTGACCGCGGCAGGGCCCGGCCGCGGCGGACCGTGCGGGACTGGATCATCGACACCCTGATGTTCGTCTTCGCCGCCACCATCGGGCTGATCGCCCTGGAGGCCGGCGAGAAGGCCGGTAACCCGGACAACATCGTCTTCGCCGACATGATCGTGGGCGTGCTGGCCTGCTGTGCGCTGTGGACGCGGCGACGCTGGCCCGTGGGGCTCGCGCTCGTGCTCGCCGTGGTCAACGTGGTGGCGCCCGTCAGCGGCGGGGCCGCCGTCGTGGCGCTCTTCTGCGTGGCCGTGCACCGGCCGTTCCGGGTTGTCGCGGCCGTCGGTGGGCTGTCCCTGGTGGCCGGGTGCCTACAGGCGTGGATCCGGCCCGATCCGGAGACGTCCCTGACGACCGGGATCGTCGCGACCGTCGTGCTGGCCCTGATGGTCACCGGCTGGGGCATGCTCGTCCGGGCCAGGCGCCAGCTGGTCGTCGCGCTGCGCGAGCGGGCGACGCGCGCGGAGGCCGAGGCCGAGCTGCGGGCCGAGCAGGCGCAGCGGCTCGCCAGGGAGGCCATCGCGCGCGAGATGCACGATGTGCTCGCGCACCGGCTGACGCTGCTCAGCGTCCACGCGGGCGCTCTGGAGTACCGGCCGGACGCGCCGGCGCCCGAGGTGGCGAGGGCCGCCGGGGTGATCCGGGACAGCGCGCACGACGCGCTCCAGGATCTGCGCATGATCATCGGGGTGCTGCGGGCGCCCGGTGACGAGGGCGACCGGCCGCAGCCCACCTTGGCCACCCTGGACGCGCTGGTCGCCGAATCGCGTGAGGCCGGGATGAAGGTGTCCCTGGACAGCCGGATCGACGACCCGTCGGCGGTGCCGGCCGCCACGGGCCGTACCGCCTACCGCATCGCCCAGGAAGGTCTGACCAACGCCCGTAAACACGCGCCGGGCACCGAGGCCACCGTCGAGGTGACCGGGGGACCGGGGGACGGTCTCACCGTCGAGGTGCGCAACGCCGCGCCGCCGGCCGAGGTCCCCAGGGTGCCCGGTTCCGGCCAGGGGCTGATCGGGCTGACCGAGCGCGCGCTGCTGGCCGGCGGCCGGTTCGAGCACGGAGCCACCGGCGACGGCGGATTCGCCGTCCGTGCTTGGCTACCGTGGGCCTCATGAGTATCCGGCTGATCATCGTCGACGACGACCCCCTTGTCCGCACGGGTTTGACCTTCATGCTCGGCGGCGCCGACGACATCGAGATCGTCGGGGAGGCCGCCGACGGCGCCGAGGTCCCGGCGCTGATCGAACGGACCGCGCCCGATGTGGTGCTGATGGACATCCGGATGCCCGGGGTGGACGGTCTGACGGCCACGGAGACGCTGCGCCGCCGCCGGGGCGCCCCGGAGGTGCTGGTCCTGACCACCTTCCACGCGGATGAACAGGTGCTGCGGGCGCTGCGCGCCGGGGCGGCCGGGTTCATCCTCAAGGACACCCCGCCGGTCGAGATCGTCACCGCCGTACGGCGCGTGGCGGCCGGGGATCCGGTGCTCTCACCGGCCGTTACCCGCCAGCTCATGACCCATGTGGCGGAGGCGCCCGCCGGTTCCCGGAGGAACACCGCGGCGGGCCGGCTCGGCTCCCTCGCCGAGCGTGAGCGGGAGGTCGCGCTCGCCGTGGGCCGGGGCCAGTCCAACGCCGAGATCGCCGCCGGGCTCTATATGAGCGTCCCCACCGTCAAGGCCCATGTCTCCCGCATCCTGGCCAAACTCGGCCTCAACAACCGTGTCCAGATCGCCCTGTTGGTGCATGACGCCGATCCGGCCATGGAGGAGGACGGTGCCCGGAACGGCGACGTACGCTGATCCCATGGCGGCTATCGAACTGGCAGATTACGGACCGGACTTCAACGTCGATCCCTATCCGTACTACGAGAAGATGCGCGAGACCGGTCCCGTCCACGAGATACGGATGCCGGACGGCAGCCGCTTCTGGCTGGTCGTCGGTTACGAGGAGGGGCGCCTCGCCCTGGCCGATCCGCGGCTGGCGAAGTCGCTGTCCGTCATGGGGTACGAGTCGACCGACGAGGCGATCATGGGCCCCCACGTACTGACCCTCGACCCGCCGGACCACACCCGGCTGCGAAAGCTGGTCGCCCCCGAGTTCACCCCGCGCCGGGTGGAGAAGCTGCGCCCGCGCGTCCAGCAGATCACCGATGACCTGCTGGACGCCATGGTCCCGGCCGGACAGGGCGATCTGGTCGACGCACTGGCCTTTCCGCTGCCCATCACCGTCATCTCCGAACTGCTCGGTGTGCCGCAGGCGGACCGTGACACCTTCCGGGCCTGGACGAACGAGATCGTCGCACCGACCACACCCACCGGCCAGCGCGACAAGACCATCGAACTCTGCGCGTATCTCGACGCGCTCATCGAGGACAAGCGCGCCTCGGCGCCCCGCGACGATCTGCTCTCCACCCTGCTGCGCACCAGTGCGGAGGACGGCGACCGGCTGTCCGCGGCCGAACTGCGCGCCTGGGCCTATGTCCTGCTGATCGCCGGTCATGAGACGACGGTCAATCTGATCGCGAACGCGGTGCGCACCCTGCTCGGCAACCCTGGTCAACTGGCCGCTCTGCGGGCCGACTTCGGCCTGCTCGATGGCGCGATCGAGGAGACGCTGCGGTTCGAGGGGCCGGTGGAGACCAGCACCGTACGGTTCTCCACCGAGCCGGTCACCTATGGCGACACGGTGATACCGGCCCGCGAGACGGTGCTGATCTCCCTGGCCTCCGCGGACCGCGACCCGGCCCGCTTCCCCGATCCCGACACCTTCGACATCCGCCGCTCCACCACCCCCGGCCGCGGTTCCGGCCATCTCGCCTTCGGCCATGGCATCCACTTCTGCCTGGGCGCGCCGCTCGCCAGGCTGGAGGGCAGGATCGCCATCCGTACGCTGCTGGAGCGCTGCCCGGACCTGGCGTTCGACCCGGCGGCGGGCCCGTACGAGTGGCTGCCCGGACTGCTGATCCGCGGGGTCCGCGGGCTGCCGGTGCGCTGGTAGCGACAGGCGGCTCCCCGCTCAGCCCTCGTGGCCGGGGAGCTCCGACAGCCGTACCGGACGTCGCTCGCGCCGGGACCGCTCGCACGCCTCCGCGATCCGCAGCGCGTGCAGCGCCTCCCGGCCGTCGCACGGATTGTCCAGCTCACCGGTGACGACCTGGAGGAAGGCGTCCAGCTCGGCCTCGTACGCCGGGGCGAACCGCTCCAGGAAGCCCGGCCACGGGTTGTCGGGGGGCGGCGGGCTCTTCGGTTCGGTCGAGGTGATCGGCGTACGGTCGTCGAGTCCGACCGCGAACTGGTCCAGCTCGCCCGCCAGTTCCATCCGTACGTCATAGCCCGCGCCGTTGCAGCGGGTGGCCGTGGCGGTCGCGAGTGTCCCGTCGTCCAGGGTGAGGACCGCGGCGGCGGTGTCCACATCGCCGGCCTCGCGGAACATGGCGGGCCCCGCGTCCGAACCCGTCGCGTAGACCTCCACCACCTCGCGTCCGGTCACCCAGCGCATGATGTCGAAGTCATGCACCAGACAGTCGCGGTACAGGCCGCCGGAGAGCGGCAGATACGCGGCGGGCGGCGGCGCCGGGTCGGAAGTGATCGCCCGTACGGTGTGCAGCCGGCCGAGCCGGCCCGACCGTACGATCTCGCGCGCCGCGCCGTACCCGGCGTCGAAGCGGCGCATGAAGCCCAGTTGGAGCACCGTGCCCGCCGACTCCACCTCGCGCAGCGCGCCCAGCGTCCCCGGCAGGTCCAGGGCGATCGGCTTCTCGCAGAAGGCGGGGAGCCCGGCCCGTGCGGCACGGCTGATCAGATCGGCGTGGGAGGAGGTGGCGGAGGCGATCACCAGGGCGTCCACGCCCCGGGAGAAGATCTCGTCGACGGAGGGGGCGGCGGTCGATCCCGTACGTTCGGCGACCTGTGCCGCGCGGGCCGAGTCGGTGTCCGCGACCACCAGCGAGCCGACGTCGCGATGGCGGCTGAGCACGTCCGCGTGAAAGGTGCCGATACGGCCGGTGCCGATGAGTCCGATGCGCATGGCCCCAAGGTGGCCGCAGGACGCTCACGATGTCAAGCATTTGTCCTGACAATCGAACGTACCGACTTCCCGTCAACATGCCGTGCGGTTACGCTCGCCCCGTGCCCCAGCAGCCGAGATCAGCCCAACCCGGACAGGAGACGCCCGGATCGGAGACGGATCGCGCCACACCGCTCCAGCTCAGCGTCGACCGCACCAGCCCGGTCCCGCTCTACTTCCAGCTCGCGCAGCAGCTGGAGGCGGCCATCGAGCGGGGCGGACTGGCGCCGGGCAGCCTGCTCGGCAATGAGATCGAGCTGGCGGGCCGGCTCGGGCTGTCCCGGCCCACCGTCCGGCAGGCCATCCAGTCCCTGGTCGACAAGGGTCTGCTGGTGCGCCGCCGGGGCGTCGGCACCCAGGTCGTACACAGCCAGGTCAAGCGCCCGCTGGAGCTGAGCAGCCTCTACGACGATCTGGAGGCGGCCGGCCAGCGCCCGGCCACCCGCGTGCTGCGCAACACCGTCGAGCCGGCCACGGCCGAGGTCGCCGCCGCGCTCGGGGTGGCCGAGGGCGCGGAGGTGCGGCTCGTGGAACGGCTGCGGTACGCGCACGACGAGCCGATGGCGTATCTGCGCAACCATCTGCCGATCGGGCTGTTCGAGTGCGACACCGCGCGTCTGGAGACGACCGGTCTCTACCGGATGATGCGCTCCGCCGGGATCACCCTGCACAGCGCCCGGCAGACGGTCGGGGCGCGGGCCGCCACCGCCGAGGAGGCCGAACGGCTCACCGAACCTACTGGGGCCCCGCTGCTCACGATGGAGCGGACCACGTTCGACGACACCGGACGGGCCGTGGAGTTCGGCTCGCACATCTACCGCGCCTCGCGCTACTCCTTCGAGTTCCAGCTGCTGGTGCGTCCGTAACGGCCGGGGTGCCCCCGTCTCTTCGTAAGAATGTACGGACAAAGTATTGACGCGTCCGTACGGGCCCGGCTAGAACTCCCCCAGCCGCAACGGGGCGGCCCGGGAGAGAAGGCGGATCCATGGCGCGAACCCCTCGCAGGACGCGAACCACCGGAAACGGAGGGCGGGAAGCGGGCCCGGCTCACCCTGGAGCGCACCCGCCCCGGTACCCGCTGACCGGCCGCCGAGCGGGCATGACCGATACTTGGGCGGCGCCGGGACCGAATGGGCCCCGGCCGCACCGAGGAGTACGGCAGGAAGGGCGCGGCGTCGTGGCAAGGGTTCGGACAGGGGTACGCGCGACGAGCGCCGTGCTGGCGGCGGTACTCGCGGCCTCGGTACTCGCGGGATGCAGCAGCACCGGCGGCAAGCGCGCGGAGGAGCGGGCCCAGCGGGCGGCCGCCCAGGGGCGGGCCGCGGTGGACACCCCCGAGTGGACCGTGGCCATGGTCACCCACTCGGGCAGCGGCGACACCTTCTGGGACATCGTCCAGAGCGGCGCCAAGCAGGCGGCCGTCAAGGACAACATCAAGTTCCTCTACGCCAACAGCGACGAGGGCCAGGAGCAGGCCCAGCTCGTGCAGTCCTACATCGACAAGAAGGTCGACGGACTGATCGTCACGCTCGCCAAGCCCGACGCCATGAAGGCCGTCGTGGAGAAGGCGGTCAAGGCCGGTATACCGGTGATCACCGTCAACTCCGGCGCGGCGGAGTCCGCGTCCTTCGGCGCGCTCAGCCATATCGGCCAGGACGAGACCATCGCGGGCGAGGCCGTCGGCGACGAGCTGGACAAGCGCGGCAAGAAGAAGGCCCTCTGTGTCATCCACGAGCAGGGCAACGTCGGCCACGAGCAGCGCTGCGCCGGGGCGAAGAAGACCTTCGACGGGCAGCTCCAGAACCTCTATGTCGACGGTACGAACATGCCCGACGTCCAGGCGTCCATCGAGGCCAAGCTCCAGACCGACAAGAGCATCGACGCCGTCGTGACCCTCGGCGCCCCCTTCGCTGACACCGCCGTCAAGGCCAAGGAGTCCGCGGGCAGCGAGGCCGAGATCGACACCTTCGACCTCAACGCCAAGGTCGCCTCCTCGCTCACCTCGGGCGCGCTCGGCTTCGCCGTCGACCAGCAGCCCTACCTCCAGGGGTACGAGGCCGTGGACCTGCTCTGGCTCTACCGGTACAACGCCGATGTCCTCGGCGGCGGACGCCCCGTACTGACCGGGCCGCAGATCATCACGGAGAAGGACGCCGGCGCGCTCGCCGCGTACACGAAGCGGGGCACCCGATGACCACGACCGCCCCACCGGTCGACGACCGCCCCGGCCGGCCGGCGGGCGACGACGAGCGGCTGCTGCACGCCTCCCCGCTGCGCAAGCTGCTCGGCCGGCCCGAGCTGGGCTCGGTCGTCGGCGCGCTCGCCGTCTTCGTCTTCTTCTCGTTCGTGGCGGACTCGTTCCTCCAGCTGTCCAGCTTCGGCACCGTCCTGTACGCGGCCTCCACGATCGGGATCATGGCCGTCCCGGTGGCGCTGCTGATGATCGGCGGCGAGTTCGATCTCTCCGCCGGTGTGATGGTGACCAGCTCCGCGCTGATCTCGTCGATGTTCAGCTTCCAGATGACCGCGAACGTGTGGGTCGGCGTGCTGGTGTCGCTGCTGGTCACACTGGCCTTCGGGGTATTCAACGGCGTCATGCTGACCCGTACGAAGCTGCCGAGCTTCATCATCACGCTGGGCACGTTCCTGATGCTCACCGGCCTCAATCTCGGGCTGACGAAGCTGATCAGCGACACGGTCTCGACCAAGAGCATCGGTGACATGGAGGGCTTTCCCTCCGCCAGGAAGCTCTTCGCCTCCCAGCTCACCGTCGGCGGCGTCGAGCTGAAGGTCACCATCCTGTGGTGGGCCGGGCTGGTCGCCCTCGCCACCTGGATCCTGCTGCGTACCCGCTTCGGCAACTGGATCTTCGCGGTGGGCGGCAACGCCGACGCCGCCCGCGCGGTCGGTGTCCCGGTCCTGAAGACGAAGATCGCGCTGTACATGGGCGTGGCCTTCTGCGCCTGGATCGCGGGCCAGCATCTGCTGTTCTCGTTCGATGTCGTCCAGTCCGGCGAGGGCGTCGGCAATGAACTGATCTACATCATCGCGGCCGTCATCGGCGGCTGTCTGATCACCGGCGGCTACGGCTCCGCGATCGGCTCCGCCGTCGGCGCGTTCATCTTCGGCATGACCAGCAAGGGCATCGTCTACGCGGAGTGGAACCCGGACTGGTTCAAGTTCTTCCTCGGAGCGATGCTCCTTCTGGCCACCCTGCTCAACGCGTGGGTGCGCAAGCGTGCGGAGGCGACACGATGACGGGCGATACGACGGCGGGCGACACGACCGCGAGCGGCGCCACGGCGGGCACCCCGAGCGGCGTGCTGGTCGAACTCGACAACGTCAGTAAGTACTACGGCAATATCCGCGCGCTGGAAGGCGTCTCGCTGGAGGTCCACGCGGGCGGGATCAGCTGTGTGCTGGGCGACAACGGCGCGGGCAAGTCCACCCTCATCAAGATCATCGCCGGGCTGCACCGGCATGACGCGGGCGACCTCCTGATCGAGGGCGAGAAGACCACCCTCGCCTCCCCGCGCGAGGCCCTGGACCGCGGTATCGCCACGGTCTACCAGGACCTCGCCGTCGTACCGCTGATGCCTGTCTGGCGGAACTTCTTCCTCGGCTCCGAGCCCACCAGGGGCAGCGGCCCCTTCAAACGGCTCGATGTCGCCCTGATGCGCGAGACCACCCGCGCCGAGCTGCTGCGGATGGGTATCGATCTGCGCGATGTCGACCAGCCGATCGGCACGCTGTCCGGCGGTGAGCGCCAGTGTGTGGCCATCGCCCGCGCCGTCTACTTCGGCGCGAAGGTCCTCGTCCTGGACGAGCCGACCGCGGCGCTCGGGGTGAAGCAGTCCGGGGTGGTGCTCAAGTACGTGGCCGCCGCACGTGACGCGGGACTCGGAGTGGTGCTCATCACCCACAACCCGCACCACGCGTATCTGGTCGGTGACCGCTTCGTCCTGCTCAAGCGGGGCGTGATGGCGGGCAGCCACACCAAGGACTCGATCACTCTCGATGAGCTGACGCGGCAGATGGCGGGCGGTTCCGAGCTGGAGGAGCTGAGTCATGAACTGGAGCGAGCCCCCGCGCCCGCCCGTCTCGGCGGCCACTCCGGCGGACGCGCCGGTGACGGCCCGGCGAGCGAGGACTGACCCCGGGCGCGGGCGTCACCGTACGGTCCCCGCCGGGCCGCACAGCGAACCAACCCGCCACGGATGGCAGAATCTGGCACGGCGGACACCGTCCGCCGCCGCCGCCCGTCCGGGCCCGGCGGCCCCCGACCCCGCAGGGACGACACGACTCGTGCGCGTACGCAGCCGCCCACTCACCCGGAACGGCGAACCGGAGCCGCTCGCGCCGACGGACGAGGCCGGGGAGCCGGGCCGATGAGCACCTACCGCGACTTCGCACACCGCGGCACCGCCCGCGCCACCGTCCTGCGGACCGTCGGCACCCGTGAGCGCCGCTCCCTCCTCACCGCCCCCCGGGTCCCGACCGTCGGCATCGACATCGGCGGTACGAAGGTGATGGCCGGCGTCGTCGATCCCGACGGCAACATCCTGGAGAAGCTCAGGACCGAGACGCCGGACAAGTCCAAGAGCCCCCGGGTCGTCGAGGACACCATCGTCGAGCTGGTCCTCGACCTCTCCGACCGCCACGATGTACACGCCGTGGGCATCGGCGCGGCCGGCTGGGTCGACGCCGACCGCTCCAAGGTGCTCTTCGCGCCGCATCTCGCCTGGCGCGACGAACCCCTCAGGGACGCCATCTCCTCACGGCTCGCCGTGCCGGTGATGGTCGACAACGACGCCAACACCGCGGCCTGGGCGGAGTGGCGCTTCGGCGCCGGACGCGGCGAGGACCATCTCGTCATGATCACGCTCGGTACCGGTATCGGCGGTGCCATCCTGGAGGACGGCCGGGTCAAGCGCGGCAAGTTCGGCGTCGCCGGCGAATTCGGCCATATGCAGGTCGTGCCCGGCGGCCACCGCTGCCCGTGCGGCAACCGGGGCTGCTGGGAGCAGTACAGCTCCGGCAACGCCCTCGTACGGGAGGCCAGGGAGCTGGCCGCCGCCGACTCCCCGGTCGCGTACAACATCATCGACCGCGTCAAGGGCAACGTCCACGACATCACGGGACCGCTGATCACCGAACTCGCCCGCGAGGGCGACGCCATGTGCGTCGAGCTGTTCCAGGACATCGGCCAGTGGCTCGGTGTCGGCATCGCCAATCTCGCCGCCGCGCTCGACCCGTCCTGCTTCGTCATCGGCGGCGGGGTCAGCGCCGCCGACGATCTGCTGATCGGCCCCGCACGCGACGCCTTCCGCCGCCATCTCACCGGCCGCGGCTACCGCCCCGAGGCGCGGATCGTCAAGGCGCAGCTCGGCCCCGAGGCGGGCATGGTCGGCGCCGCCGATCTCGCCCGGCTGGTGGCCCGGCGCTTCCGCCGCGCCAACCGCCGCCGGGTGGAGCGCCATGAGCGGTACGAGAGATACGCCCAGGTCATCCGCACCGCCCGCCCGACGCAGGAACCCCGTACGACCCAGGAGCCGCCCTCATGACCCTGGAGCTCCCCGTGTCGGTGCGCGACGAGGGCGGCAAGCCGCCCGAGGACCGCAGGCACCGCAACCGCCGCCGCTGGCTGACGGCCGTCGTCATCGTGCTGCTCATCGGCATCCCGGCGGGCTATCTGGTCATCTCGGCCGGGCAGAGCCGCGACAGCGGCCGTAACAAGGAGGCCGAGTCCGCGGCCACCGGTCTCCAGGAGCTGCGCCCCTCCAAGATGAAGCGCCGCATCTTCGAGGTGCCGATACCGCTGGGCGCCACCCGGGTGCGCTACTTCGAGACGAGCAACTGGAAGACCAGCCGGCTGTACGTCCAGTTCGATGTCACCTCGGGACGGCTCGACACCTTCCTGACCGAGATGGGCACCAGCCGCTCGGCGCTCAAGGACGACGCCATCACGATCACGCCGCGCGACCGCCGTACCGTCGGCTGGAACTTCGACCTCCCCGGCCACGACTGGGCGGGCACCAGCCACCACCAGAAGGGGCCGCGGCCCAGCCAGGACGTGGTGGTCGACCTGACAGAACCCGGCTTCCCCCGGGTGTACGTCGTCTCCACCACAACCCCGTGACGACCGACCGGGTCCGGTCGCCCGCGGTCACCGAGTCGCTTCACGTACCTCGCGAATCGCTTCACGTTCGAATTCAGTGACAGCTGGTGATTCAGGTACACCTGGTGACGCCGTCCGTCCCCCTTCCGGGTGTTACCCCGCCGGTTTCGCGGCCCGGCAATCCCGGCGGGCGGATGATTCCCCCGGGTCGCCAACCGCGGTCCTGAGGAAGGATGGTGGGCACGCCGATGAGTACGAATCGTCGAACGGTTCTGGGTGCGGCCTTGGCCGCGCCTTTGCTGGCGCAGTTCACGGGGGCGGCGTCCGCCGCCGCGGACGAGAAGTGGGGCACGATTTCCGAAGGCTGGGTCGAGGTCCGGTGGACCGAGCGGGCCCAGGCGGAGCTGGACCGGCTGGGAGTGGTGGTCGAGGCCGTGGCACCGGCCGAGCTGGTCAAGGACTCCAGCGGTTCGGCGGTGCGGTTCCCCGTACGGTCGGGTAAGGGCGATCCCTCGCTCAAGAGCCCGCCGAAGGCCGAGGGGGACGGTGTCCTCGACGGCGGGATCGCGGTGCGCACGCCGACTGGAAACGCCCGGGTCGTCAATCTGCAAGGCGTCCTGAGGGACGGGCTGGCGTCGGGGAAATGCGTGGTCAACGGCGTCGAGGTCGGGCACCACTCGGTCTTCCGGTGTGCTGTGTCCGAGGGGCTGCTGACCACCGATGATGTGCCGGTGGGCCGGCCGCTGAAGGTCCGGATCAACAAGGTGCCGCTGCACCCCACCCCCGAGGCGCTGGAGGTGTACACCGCCACCTTCGGCACGCCCGCGTTCACCGCGGAAACGGTGCTGGCGCATGTGACCGCGGAGGGTGTGTACACCCCGCCGAAGAAGTAATCCCGGGGGCCGGCTCCGGCTCAGGGAGCCGGGGCCGGCTCCACCGGCAGGGCAGGACGGGGAAGGGTGCCTCCGAAGCGGCGCTCGCGATCGGCATACGTGGCAAGGGCCTCCCGTAGCTGTGCCAGGCCGAAGTCGGGCCAGGGCGTCGGGTCGAAGATCAGCTCGGCGTAGGCGAGGTGCCAGGGCAGGAAGTTGCTGATGCGCTGCTCGCCGGAGGTGCGGATCAGCAGATCGATATCGGGAAGGCCGGGCACGTACATGTTCCGGGCCAGGTCGGCGGGGCCGATGTCCTCGGGCCGGATCGTCCCCGCGACCGCTTCGGCGGCCAGCGCGCGGGCGGCGTCGGTCAGTTCGTCCCGCCCGCCGTAGTCGACGCACAGGGTCAGCGACAGCACATCGTTGTTCGATGTCAGGCTCTCCACCAGCGTCAGGACGGAGGCGAGTGACGGATCGACGCGGTCGCGCCGTCCGCACCAGCGCACCCGCACGCCCAGTTCGTGCAGCCACTCGGTGCCCCGGACGATCCCGTCGGCCATGGTGTCGAACAGAGCGGTCAGCTCCTCCTGGGAACGGTCCCAGTTCTCCGTGGAGAACGCGTAGATGCTCAGGTGCCGGACCCCGAGCCGCAGGGCGGCGTTGACCAGACGCATCGCGGCCTGCGCGCCCGCCTGATGGCCCCGCGAGACCGGCAGGGTCCGCTGAGTGGCCCACCGCCGATTGCCGTCCATGATCACCCCGACATGGCCCGGCATCACACCCACCACCGGCCTTGCCGGACGGCGCCGCGCCGCACCGGTCGACGTGAGTGGTTCCATGCCGTCGACGAAGACCCGGGACTTCCGGAGCGTGACCTCGTCGAACTGCATCCACGCGCCCAGAAGCACCGTATGCAGGAACGGCTGGTTTTCGGGACTCACCATCCCGCCCACCGGCATCGCCTGCTCCAACAGGTCTCGCCAACGCCCGAGTTGGATGTCCACCAGCTCATCCAGTACCTCACGCCGTTCACCGCGCCGCAGGTCGCCGGCCGCCAGCCCCAGCTGCCGCAGGTCGGCGCGCGGCAGATAACACCGGCCGGCCGCGAGGTCGACCGGCAGGTCCTCGAAGGTGTCCACCAGCTGGCACACCTCGCCCAGTACGGAGGCCAGGTCCAACGCCCGCGGCCCTGTCACCTCCAGCAGCGACATCCACATCTCGTTGGTGGTCCCCGAGATTCCCCGCAGATAGCGCCGCTGCTCCGCGAACGTCTCGAAGACCGGAGGGGAGACGCAGTCGGCCCGCATGGTGTCGAGGAACTCCTCGACCAGCGCGTGGTCGATCTCCCACCGCCGCACCGTGTCCACGAACGCCCGCCGCAGCGGATGCTCGCTGCGCCCGGTGCGCAGCTCCTCCAGAGTCTCGGAACGCCACCGGGCGAACCGTTCCTCGCGGACCCGCCGCGTACCTCCCTCATCGGCGATGCGGTCGCTGCGCACCGTGAAGCCGTTCACGGCCAGGACGTGGGGACGGATCGCGGCGGGCAGCACCTCGGTCGCCTTCCACATCGGCGTCAGGAACCGCCTGATCTCAGCCACGCACACCTCGTAGGACGCGCGCAGTTCGGGCGAATCGATGAACGACGCCTCGCTCCCCGACATTCCGTACCTCCCCCTCGATCGCGCTGCCGGTATCAGGCAGCGGCGCCTCGTCACCGGCCCATGGCCGGGGCCTCCACCGTCACTAACGACACGTCGGCCGCCCGGTGCCGGTCCGGACGCGGCGGGGCCGTCGGTCCGCTCGTACGATGCCCGCGCGAGTTCGTCACAGTCGGTGAGACCTGTGCGAGAGCGCGTGAGACGACGAAGCCCCGCCGGCATGCTCCGGCGGGGCTTACGGGGATCCCGGCATGGCTGAGTCAGCCGAACAGGCCGGAACCGAGCGGGTGTTGTTGGTCGAAGCCGGGGAGGATCAGGAAGCTCGTGCTGGCGGTCGTGGTGGTGAAGGGCAGCAGGGCGTCGGAGGTGTCCATGCGGCTGAGCGTGGCCGTGAAGGTCCGCAGGTCGTTCTGGAAGCTGATGAAGAGCAGGCCGGGGGCGGGCTCGTCGGTGCTGTAGGAACGGCGGAGCATGAGGCCGACGCCGACCACGGTCGGGTTCGCCCTGCGGACATGGGCGTCCACGGGGACGAGATAGCGGCCGTCGGGCGTCTTGGCGCCGAGTTCCGGGGCCGAGGCGACGGTGCCGCCGGAGAGGGGTACGCCGCTGGCCCGGCGCCGCCCGAAGACCGCCTCCTGTTCGGCGACGGACAGGGCGGCGAAGCGTGTCAGGTCGAGTTCCATGCGCCGCAGTACGGCCAGGGTGCCGCCGGCGACCGCGGGGGGCCCGGCCAGCCACAGGTCACGCTCTTGCTCGGCGGTCGTGTGCGGGCCCACGATGCCGTCGATGAAACCGAGCAGGTTGCGCGGTGCGGTGACGCCCTTGGCGACGGACACGTTCGTACCGCGGCGTCCTGACTGCCGCCAGCGTTCGCGGATACGGTCGCCCGCCTGGTCCAGGAGCGCGGCGGCGGCGACCGGTACGAGCAGCGCGTCGTCGGCGCAGATCTGCAGCAGCAGATCACCGCCGCGCTCCCGCGAGGCGATCCGCTCGCGGGAGAATGGCGGGAGGTCGGCCGCGCCGGGCAGTGAAGCACCGACCGTCCGTACCAGCCGCGGACCCACGCCGACGGTCACGGTCAGGTCACCCGGGGACAGGCCAAGCAGCCGCGGGTCGGACCCGGCGGTGAGGGCGCTGATGGCCTCGCCGAGTTCGGCCAGTAACGGGCCGGGCGCCACGTCGGTGCCGAGGTCGGCCACCACGGCCAGCAGGTTGCGCTGGGCCGACTGGGGAAGCGTGATGCCCGCCTGATGCCGGCCCGTCGCCGGTACGGGCGTGGGCGTGGCCGACGCGGAAGGGGCGGGCGGGCCCGGCCGGGCGGAGTCCGCTGAGCACCCGGCGATGAGACCGGCGGCCACCGTGGCGCCGGTGGCATCGAGGAACGCGCGGCGTGACGGGTGGCGATCGGCGCGGTGCATGATGTGCAGAGTGCCACACCCGCTTCGCGTTCGCCGTTCAACTTCCCTATCGCGGCGGGGAATTCGCCGCCGTGCCAGACTGGGATCATGTCTCGATCAGCTCTTCGCGTGATGGCGGCGGTACTGGGCGCACTGACGCTGGTGGCCGGTTGCAGTGGTGGCGGTGGCGGTGGCGGCGACGACGGATCGGGCGAGGGCCGGCGGCCGGAGGGCGCGCGGGTGACGATCCGTGTGCCCGGCGACGCCCCGACGATCTCGGACGCGGTGTCCCTGGCCCAGCCCGGTGACCTGGTGCTGGTGGCTCCGGGCGTGTACCGCGAGTCGGTGAGGATCGACACGGCTCGCATCACGCTGCGGGGCGAGTCCCGCGACAAGGTGGTCATCGACGGGCAGTTGCGGCGGCCGAACGGGGTGGTCGTCACCGCGCCCGGGGTCGCCGTGGAGAACCTGACCGTACAGAAGAACACGCAGAACGGTGTGCTGGTCACCGGTTCGGCGGCGGCGGTCGCCGGGCTGCCGGGGAGCGGCGGCTACGACACCGGCGATGAACCCGTCAGCCTCCTGAAGTCGTTCCTGGTCTCGTATGTGACCGCGACCCGTAATGGTCTGTACGGCATCTACGCGTTCTCCGCGCAGAACGGCGTCATCGAGCACTCCTACGCATCGGGCGGGGCGGACTCGGGGATCTATGTCGGCCAGTGCAAGCCGTGTCGGATCGTGGTGCGGGACAACGTCTCCGAACTCAACGCGGTCGGTTACGAAGGCACCAACGCCGGCGGCGACATGTATGTGGCCGGTAACCGTCTGGTCGGCAACCGCGTCGGACTGACCACCAACTCCGACCACCAGGAGAAACTGCTCCCGCAGCGCGACGCCGTCGTGGCCGGCAACCTGATCGCGGACAACCAGCAGACGCGGACCCCCGAACAGGCCGACGGCGGCTGGGGCATCGGTATCGGCGTCGACGGCGGCAGCGACAACCAGTTCATCCGCAACCGGATCACCGGCAACACCAACGCCGGGCTCATGATCACCGCGACCGCCGACCTGACGGCGGACCGCAACCGGATCACGGACAACACCTTCACCGCCAACGGCGTCGACGTCGGCTGGACGTTCCCCACCGCCACCCGCGGACAGGGCAACTGCCTGCGAGGGAACGCGCTTCGGAGGACCGTACCCGCAAAGCTCGCGGACACCGCGTCCTGCCCGGTTCCCGCCACGTCACCCACGCCCTCCGGCAGCTGGGCGAGTCCGACGCCGCCCGCGGGCATCCCGTTCACCGACGTGGCCGCGCCGGGCCCGCAGCCGGAGTTCCCGCGTGCCACCACCACAGGCGCCACCGTCGTGCCGGACGTTCCGGCGCTGCCGGACATCGCGGACATCGCGCTGCCGTCGGCGTCGCTGCTCGCCGCCGGTGCGCGGGTGCGGACCTCGTGAGCGGCGGCTATGGCGCCGGTGTGACTCCGGGTACCGGCTGGACGGGGACGTACGTCCGGGTGTCGAAGTCGAAGACCGCCGGCTGCGGTTCGGAGGCGATACTGACCTGAACCCGGTACATGGTGCCGTCCGAACCGATCCAGTAGCGCACGGTCCCTGACGTACTGGCCTTGGTGTCGGCGTCCGGCCCGTTCATGATGTCCGTCCGATGGCCGCGCACCGTGTCCCGCCCGACCCATGCGGCGCCGTTCTGCGGCAGCAGTGCGGCGTTGTCCGGCCGGTCGTTGCCGAGGCGGAGCGCGATGCCCAGCGCGGTGTCCAGGGACATGCCGGATGTCCGCAGCTGACGGCTGTGCCAACCGGACGCGGGCGGCGACGCCGGTGCGGCTGCCGGGGGATCTGTCATGGGGTGGACGAGGACGGTGGTGGCCGTCCACTGGATCAGCCCGTCGCTGGACGTGTCGCGCCCGGTTCCGCGCACCACCCCGTAACCGGTGTGGGTGCGGTAATCGATGGATCCGGTGATCACCAGCCCGCCGGTGGCGTTCGGCACGGTGATCGTCACCGCCCGGCCTCCCGCCCGGTAGTTGAGGAAACGTGTGACGGCCAGCCGGTTCACCTCGTCCGAGGTCAACGCCCTCGGGGCGGTGGGGCCACCGCTGTTGCTGAGGAGAACGAAGCCCGTGATCGCGGCAGCCGTGATGCCGATGACGGCCGCTGCCAACCACCGCGACCTCGGCCACCGGCGGCACCGCCCTGCCGCGCGCCCCAGGAGACCCTGCTTGCTATTGATACTCCGCGTTCTGATGCTCCGCACGCGGCGCGACTGTAACAGGTCTCCGCCGAGGCACCCTCAAACTCTGCGTTTACCGGACATGACGTTCAGTCAACTTGTAGGCTCGCCCCTGCATTTGCCGCGTGGGCAAAAGTGTGGGACGAGGTAAAGGAATGCCATGCCATTACGTGGAGTGGTGCGGTTAGGGCTGTCCGGCCTCTTACTGGTGGGGGGCGGCGCGGGCGCGATCTTGACCGGCGCCGGGCAGGCCGGCGCTTCGGCCTCCGACGGCACCCTGACCGTCCAGGTACTGCGGGACTTCTTCGGCACCGGCGTGATCAACTCGACGATGGATGTGCCGCAGCGGGGAATGAAGGTCGATGTCTCCGACCCCGCCGGCCATCACGTCACCGGTGTCACGGATGCCACCGGAAAGGTCATCGTGCCGCCGTCGAACGAGCTGACCGGCGGCCGGTACCGGGTCGATGTCACGGTCCCGGCACCGTACAACGACTATCTGCGGGCGGCGCCCGCCTCGACCGCGCCGAACCACTTCGACAGCTTCACCACGTTCGTGGACGTCTCGAACGGCGAGGACGACTCGGTGATCACCGGGGTCTGGGACCCGGCCGACTACGCACTGCCCGACACCCGCTACTTCGTGCCGATCCAGAGCGGCGCCAGCGGTACGGAGACCCGGGCACTGGTGGCGTTCGGGACGGACGCCCGCGGCAACTGCCCGGACCCGCAGGCATGCCCGGAGGTGATCAACACCCAGGACCAGGTGGGCACGACCTACGGGCTGGCCTACGACGAGCACCGCGAGCAGATCTTCCAGGCGGCGTTCGCCAGGCGGTACACCGAGTACGGCCCGGAGGGCGGCAACGCGATCTACACCGTGCCGGCCGACGGCGACGGTGACCCGAAGCTGTTCGCCACGGTGCCGGGCGCCACCGAGACGGAGCACGACACCGACAACCTGATCAAGGACGCCGGATTCACCGACGCACCGGGCAAGGAGAGCATCGGCAGCCTGGCCCTGTCGGAGGACGGCTCGACCCTGTACGCGGTGAACCTGCTCACCCGCAGCCTGGTCAGCTTCGACGCGACGAAGCCCACGGCCTCGGCGCCCGAGGAGACCGTGCCGATCCCCGACCCGGGCTGCGCCTCGGCGGACGACTGGCGTCCGTTCAGCGCCGCCACCCACAACAACACCCTGTACGTCGGAGGTGTGTGCAGCGCGGAGAGCACACAGGAACGCGCGGACCTGAAGGCCGTCGTCGCCACCTATGACGGCGACGAGTTCACCACCGTGCTGTCCCAGCCGCTGGACTTCGAGCGCGGAGCCGTACTCACCGGCAACTCCGACGACCAGGTCAACCACTGGAACCCGTGGAACACCGACCTGGCGGACTGGAACAACCACACCGTGAACGGCTGGATCATGGATCCGCAGCCGGAGCTGGCCAGTCTGGCCTTCGCCCGTGACGGCTCGCTGATCCTCGGCTTCCGTGACCGGTTCATGGACGTCGTGAGCTGGGGCGGGCTGGACCCGAGGCCCGGCATCGACACCCCGCAGAGCGGCATGGCCGGCGGCGATATCAATATGGCCTGCGTCACGCCCACCGGCGAGTACGAGTGGGAAGGCACCGGCAACTGCGCCGACCACGCCACGGACCCCACCCTTGACGGTGTCCAGCCCCCCGGCGTCGTCGAGTACTTCCCGGGTGACTTCTTCCCGAACGGCGGCTCCGCGACCCAGCCAGGGCCGCACCAGGAGTCGTCGCTGGGATCGGTCGCGTACATCCCGCAGCAGCAGTGGGTCGTCAGTACGCAGATGGACCCGACCGGACGGGTCGCCACCAGCGGAACCGGCTATTACGACGTCGCCACGGGCCTTGGCCCCGGCAACGACCCGGTCAACAACGCGTACGAGTTCGTCGGCCAGAACGAGGGCGGGTTCGGCAAGGCCGGTGGCCTCGGCGACATCGCGTACGCCGCGGCGAACGCACCGATCCAGATCGGCAACGTGGTGTGGTACGACGGCGACCACAACGGCATCCAGGACCCCGGGCAGGTGCTGCTGCCGGGTGCGACGATCGACCTGCTGGACGCCGATGGCAAGAAGGTCGCCACGACCACGACCGATGCCGCCGGCGAGTACTACTTCGGTGGTGTCGGCGCGGAGTACGAGCTGACGCCGGGCGCCAAGTACACCGTGCGGTTCGATGTGTGCACCGCGGACACCAGCGAGGTGCCGGGCCGGCCGCCCGCCACCGACCTGCGGTTCACCTTGCCACGGGTCGGTGACGACCGGGTACATGACTCCAATGTGACCCCGCCGACCACTGGCCGACTGTGCGATGGGTACGCCCCGGTCACCGCACCGGCCATGCCAGGAGGGGTTGATCACACGATCGACGCCGGCGTGTACATCCCGGAGGCGGCATCGCCGACACCCACGCCGACCGAATCCACGTCCCCGACACCGACACCGACACCGACCTCGACACCGACAACGGTGCCGCCGACGGGCCCGGCACCCAACACCCCGGCACCGGCCGGCCGGCCACCGGGTTCCCTCGCCAACACCGGTACGTCCAACCTGGGAGAGGTTCTCGCCCTCGTCGCCCTGCTGCTCGGCGCGGGTGCGGCGGTCGTCCTCGTCTCCCGTAAGCGGCGCCCCAGGCACCGCTGACAACCGAAACCCCCGACGGGCCGGTGCGATGCGCCGGCCCGTCGGCATGACCGGCTCCATCATGCGACGGAGGGGCAAGCGTGGGACAGGGCCCAGGTTCGCCCCGGCGCCCAGTTCGCGATAGCCGTGTGACAGCTGGTGATACGGCGAGGCCCCGCCGGGAACCCTCCTGCGCCCGGTCCCGGCAGCGGTCCGCGTGAGAATGGCTGAAACCGCCGGTGGCGGGGTGAATCTTCTCTGCCGTCCCCGATCGCGCATCCGCCATGGCGGTCCATTCCCACAGGTCCGACGGCTGCTCTGTCGGGCGTCCCGACGTCCCATCAGACTGTATGCGCTCGGATCCGCCGGACAGGCAGAAGAGCGTTCAGCCACTCGCGGGACGGGCCGAGTGCGCGGCCTCGCTCGCGGCGCCGAGGTCGTCGTCCCGCCGATCCAGATCGAACACCAGCCGGTTCGGACGGCGTGGCCGGGACAACGTGGACCGGACGTGTGCGAACGGCGTAGTGCACGAGCCAGGGCTGCCAAACCGCCCGTATGGTGCTTTCATCGACATACGGCGGCACCCGTCCCGAAGCGACACACTCTCCGGGGCTCGGATCCGCTCTCATCACAGCTCACAGCGATTCGCCAGGGAGGGCACATGGCCGTACGGCACCAGCTCATCGCCCGCGAACCGGCCGCTGTCTGGCGGGTCCTCTCGGACCCGGCGCGATATGCCGACTGGGTGGTCGGCACGGCACGCTCCTTTCCCGGGGAGGGCTGCTGGCCCGAGGTCGGCTCCTCCCTCACGTACACGATGCGGCTGGGCTCCAAGGAGTTGCGGGGGCATACAGTCGTGCGGCGTCATGAGCCTCCGCGGTGGCTGGAGTTGGAGGCGCACAGCGGGCCGCTCGGCACGGCGCGCATCGCCTTCGACATCCGGCCCTGGGGCGACGAGACGCTGGTGATCGTCGACGAGCATCCTCTGCGCGGCTTCGCCGGTGCGGCCCACAACCTCGTCTTGGACGCTTTTTTGCAAATCCGGCACCGCGGCATGCTCGGACGGCTGGCGACGGCGGTGGAACGCGACAGCCCCGCGTCGCCCGGCACTTCCGCGTCCGCCCGGAACGGGAGAAGCACGGGGGCCGGAGACCTTCAAGGTCGACTGGGCCCTTGACGGTCCCGTGCCCTGGACGGCTCCGGAGGCGGCCTCGGCCGGCACCGTACATCTCGCCGACGGGGTGGACGACCTCACGCGGTTCGCGGCGCAGATCGCCATGGGCCGGATCCCCGACCGGCCGTTCGCACTCCTCGGCCAGATGACGACGTCCGACGCGACCCGTTCGCCCGCCGGTCCGGGTTCCGGCATCGCATCCTGGCCCGCCGCGTGCTCGCGCCGCCCACGCTCCAGGCCGCTGACTGCGATCTGCGCGACGGAGCTGTCAACGGCGGTACGACCGCTCTCCACCAGCAGGCGGTGTTCCGGCCGGTCCCCGGGATCGGCCGCCCCGAGACGCCGGTGCGTGGCCTCTATCTGGCCTCCGCGTCCGCCCACCCCGGCGGCGCGGTGCACGGCGCGCCCGGTGCCAACGCGGCCGGCGCCGCGCTCCGCGCCCACGGCGCCGGCCGAATGCTCACCACGACGCAGTGCGCGCTTACCCGCAGGGGCTGTGGTAGCGAGACCCATGGCCCGTGACTCCGCATTGGCAGCCCTCTCCCGGAAGCACGCCGGACAGGCTCGCGCGCAGGCCACCATCCGCAGCACCGAACGCACTTGGCGGCAGGCCGAGTCTCGTGCCAGTTCCGCAGTCCAGCCGCGAGTTCCGCAGGCATCACTCACGCCCGGCATTCGTTCCTGGCGATCTTCTGGCAACGGACGGGGCGTCCAGATCCTTGCCGAGGGTGACTGGAGGTCCTTGCGGTCCCATGTCCCACCATGAAGCCGCACACGTTACGACGTGGTCAATGTCGGAAAAGGGAGGCAGAGTGGTGGTTACCTCCAGCGTGGCCGGAGTGAAGAGGCCCAGAAGGCCCCATCGGCGCCTGGGTGAGCGATCCGAAAGCCCCCTTATCGGTGATTTGCGTACAATTAGGTGTGCGCCGCCGTTAAGTCCATGGCGTGCGAGAGCTCGACAGGAAGGGCCTTCTCATGTCGAAGAAGCGCAGCCACGCCCCGCAGGGTGAAAGTCCGAGCCGGTTCAAGGGACGCGATCAGCACGGATGGTCGCCGGACGTGGACGAGACATCCCAGCAGGACAACCCCAGCGCGCATCGCTCCTTCCACCCGGACCGCTACGCCCCCGAACCCGACGCGAGCCGCGAGCCCTCCCCCGGGGACAAGAAGCGGTCGACCGAGGGCACACCGGTCGAGAGCCGTACCCGGCGCGGCGAGAACCAGGCCAGGAAATCCAAGAGCGAAGGCATGCACGACACCGGTCCCAAGGGGCGCACGCGGCGCCCCAGTGGCAGCAGGGACGCCTCCGCCCACACCGGGGTGGACCCTCAGGAGCCGCAGGACCGCAAGGACCGCAAGGACTCTCGGAACTGACCATTGGAAGCGGCCATCAGGCCGCGTTCTCACTCTCACTCTCACTCGAACAGCGAAGGAGTCCCGTCATGGAGACAAGCCCGACCGTGACCTCGCCACCCACCGGCAAAAACGGCACGGTCAAGGGGAAGACGGATATAGCTGACTCGGTCGTATCAGCCATCGCCGGTATAGCGGCCAGGGAGACGCCCGGGGTATACGCGATGGGCGGAGGTGTGCCCAGGACTCTCGGTGCCATGCGCGACAAGGTCGGCCGCTCGGACGACCCCGCCAGGGGCGTGAAGGTCGAAGTCGGCGAGAAGCAGGCGGCGATCGACCTCGACATCGTCGTCGAGTACGGGACACCGATCGCTGAAGCCGCCGAGAACATTCGCGTGAATGTCACCGACGCCGTGCAAAGAATGACAGGGCGGGAAGTCGTGGAGGCCAATGTGAGCGTTCTCGACGTACACGTACCCGGCGTCGGCGACGGGGACGACGGCGGTTCGCGGGAGTCCGCACGCGCACAGTGAGCCGTGCCGACACACCAGCGACTGGTCGAGCGGACTCTTGAAATCGCACACGCTGTGTAGCCGATGGGCGTTGTGGAAGTCCGCTTCACATGATCCGGGGCAGTGGGCCGCTTCCCCGGGCTGGTCAGCCCCCTGCGGTGGTCCACCACGCGGGCGACCAGGCCGAGTTCGGCCATCAGCTGGCGACGGTCCTCTGGTCGCTGATCACACCGGACGATCTGTCGCGCCTCTGAGATTTGATGGCCCCCGCCTTCGTGGGCGGGGGCTCCGTGCTGCGTGGATCCACAGATCTGGACAACGCTCGATAGCGTCGCCTGGTCTACCTCACTGAGATCACCGGAACCAGCGAATCCGACAGCGAGGACCACGGCCGGTACTTGCGTCTGAAGATGCACTGCCTTGCTGGGAGGAGGAAGGTGGAAACGCGGGGGGTCTGCATCATTCGATGAGGCTCGTCGCGCTTGTGGTGCGAGGCGCGCTCTCCTAGATGTGGGCCGCCATGCTGGCCCGGGGGCTTTGAAAAGGGGCCCTGGGCCGGAGAGGCTGCATTCTTCAGAGGGAAAATGCTATGGACACCAGCACCAAGGCGACTCTAGCCGCCGGCGTCGCGGCGGGTTACGTCGTCGGACGCACAAAGAATGGGAAGCTCGCCCTCGTTCTTCTGTCCGCCGTAGCGGGCCGGAGTCTGGATCCCTTGTCTCTGATCGGCCAGGGAGTCAGGAAACTCGCCGAAAGCCCCCAGTTCGGTCAGCTCGGCGAGCAGGTTCGGGGCGAGTTGCTGAATTCTGGACGTTCAGCTCTGTCCGGAATGGCGAACCGACGTGTCACCTCGCTCACCGAAGCCCTCCAGCAGCGCACGCGCTCCTTGCTGGAAAGCGAAGCGGAAGAGGAACCGGAGGGCGCGGAGGAGGAACCGGAGGAGGACGAGGAAGCCGAAGACCGCTCCGCCGAGGCGGAGGAGGACGACACGGAAGAGCCCCCTCGGCGCTCGCGGCGCCGGCCGTCGAGATCGGCGTCGGCCGAGAAACCCACCGACAGGAAGCCCGGGCCGAAGAATCCTCCCGCCAAGAAGGCCATGGAGAAGAAGGCAGCGGACAGAAAGGCGGCGAAGGACAAGGCTTCGGGCCGGACGGCCGCGAGGAAGCCTGTCGCCAGCCGCGGTAGGCGGAGGTGAGCCGGGATGACGAAGACGGACGAACGCCCGAAGGCCGACGCCACTTCCCCACTTGAGGAACTGCGCACGGAGCTCGGCAACTACGTCGGGGCGCGGGCCCAGCGGATGGTGGGATCGGCCGTCGGCAAGCTGACAGATCTCGCCAGTTCCCCGAACGGCTCGGGGCCCGGCGCTGGTGGGGGCATGCTGGCCATCGGTAAACGTGTACTCGGCGGCGAGTCGCCTGTGAAGGCTTTTCTCGCCGAGAACTTCAAGGGCGCCAAAGACAAGGTCGTTTCCGGCGTCAAGGAGGCCCTGGGCGGAGGTGGGGGGAAAGCGGGAGACACGAAGGTGACCAATATCGTCGAGGTCATCGACATCGGGCTGCCACTGCGCAGCGTGTACGACCAGTGGACGCAGTTCGAGGATTTCAGTTCGTTCACCAAGGGAGTTCGCGGCGTCGACATGTCCGACGAGATCGAATCGGACTGGAAGCTCAAGGTCGGCCCCTCCAGCCGGAGTTGGAAGGCCACGGTGCAGGAGCAGGTGCCGGACGAGCGGATCGTCTGGACTTCCGAGGGCGCCAAGGGCACCACCCGCGGGGCCGTGAGTTTCCACGAGCTGACCCCGGACCTGACCCGCGTCGTCGTGGTGGTCGAGTACTACCCCTCCGGCTTCTTCGAGAAGACGGGCAATATCTGGCGAGCCCAAGGACGCCGGCTCCGTCTGGACCTGAAGCACTTCCAGCGATACGTGACGCTCACCGACGAAGACGCCGAAGGCTGGCGCGGTGAAATCCGCGACGGCGAAGTCGTCCGCAGTCACGAAGAAGCCCTCGAAGAGGAAGAGGAGGAGCGAGCGGCGGAAGAGGAAGAAGAGCCGGAGGGCGAACTCGAAGAGGACTACGACGACGAGGAAAAGGAGGAGGAGAGCGAAGAAGAAGAGGCCGGTTCCAGGAGCGGATAGCCGGGGCGGGCGGGACGCGGCCGGCGGCCACCGCTCGCACGCACCGCCGCTCGCGCGCACCGCCCGAGACTCCACCCGGGGCCGGGGCGGTCATCTCGTAGCTCCCTCGCACGCCGTACCGTCCTCGCCCGCTCGGAGCGGCTTGCGCAGTGCCGACCGTCCCTGCCGCCACTCGCGCAGTAGGTGCGTGCCGAGCCGCTCCTCCAGCAGTCCGGTGGCCTCGATGCCGAACACCACGTCCGGTTCCAGATGAGGTTCGTCCCTCAGCAGCGGGGTGATGATCTCGTGCCGGACGACCTGTTCGTGGACGGCGTCGGCCTCCACGTGTTCGTCGTAGAAGCGCTGCGTGGCCGGTCCGGCTCCCGCGCGGCGCATGGCCTCGGCCAGCCGGTGCGAGCCCGGTGAGGAGGTCACCTCGACAGCCGCGAAGTGACCGACCAGAGCGCCTCGCAGGGCTCGGTGGAGCCCGAGCAGGGACATCATCGTCACCGGGGCCAGGGCCTCGTCCGGAGACTCGTCGACGTAGCGGCCGTAAGCGTGCTCCAGGCCGAGGTCGTCCATCAAGTCGGCGAACAGGCGCGCGTGGATGTCCTCGGCGCGACCGGCGCCGAACTCGTCGAACTCCACCGCTACCATGGCCGCCTTGGCCCGCCCGTGGAGTCGCGGAATCACCCAGGCATGCGGGTCCGCCTCCTTGAGGTGGTACAGGGAACGCAGCGCCGCGTACTCGCGTAGCTGTTCCAGTCGGCCATCATGCTGCAGATAGTGGCTGACGCCTGTGCCGTCGTCGGCCGGCTCTGCCAGGATCTGCGCCAAGGCCGCCTCGGCGCCGACGGTGCCCGGCGCGTCCGCTCGCAGGGCGTCCAGGTAGCGTCGCTCCAGTTCGCCGCGCAGCCGCAGCAGTTCCGGGTCCCACTCTCGGTCGTCATCGACGCCGTCGAACCCCTGATAGTGCAGCTCATACAGTACGTACAGTGCGAGTTGGACATCCCCGCCATAGGGATCGGCTGCGGACACCACCGCCTCCGGCCCTGGCGGGGGGCGCTCGCGGTCACGCAGGGACGCCAGTATTGCCGCAGACAAGTCGCCGCGCGGAGTCGGCAGTCCTGCGCGGGTGAGTCGGGACTCGATGTACTCCGTCGCGATCATTCCGGGCCTCCGCCCTTGTCGTCGGCGCAGGTGGGGTCGGAGCCGTTGGCCCAAGGGGCCCTGTCAGTACTGGTGGGGGGTCTGCGCGGCTCGGACGCTCTGCGGCGGTGGCTGGTGTCGCACCATGGGTAGGTGCGGCTACGGCGGCATGTGCACACCGCCACCACGAAACGTTCCGAGGTGACGGTCACACCGTCATCGCCCGTGACGGTGACCGGCCCTTCCACCAGCATCGGACCGTTGCGTTCGAGGCATATCCGGCGGGGGCGTTCAGGGTTGTTCGGCACGTATGACCACCAGCTCTTCTTTGTCTTGTCCTTCGTCCAGCAGGCCGCGTCCACGCAGCCATGCCAGTCGGGAACGCATGACCGGCCCGAAGGGGATCAGCATGCGGTCACTGACGTGCGCGCGCAGGCCGACAACCGCCAGCCGGTCAATCGTGATCTCGGTCCCGCACAGCCCGGAGTGGACCATGAGCAGCACGCCCCGGGGCCGAAGCGTGTTCGCGGCGCAGGCGCAGACCTGGTCCACCAGCGCACGCCCGTCGTGTCCGCCGTTCCAGGCACGGGCCGCTCTGCTCCGCAGCAGTCCGACCGGGGGCGTGGGGACGTAGGGCGGGTTGCTGACTACCACGTCGTAGCGCCCGCCATACGACAACGCGATCGCGGACACGTCACAGCGGCGTACCGTTACTCGCTGACGGGACAGAGTGGCGTTCACGCGGGCACACAGCACCGCCCGTCGCGAGACATCGACGGCTGTCACCCTGGCGCCGAGCCGGGCCGCGCACAGGGCCAGCACTCCGGTCCCCGTGCCGAGGTCGAGAACGTCCATGCCTGGCCCGACGCCCTCTTTGTGAATGGCCTGCATCAACAGGTGAGAGTCCTGCTGCGGAGCGTAGACACCAGGTATCGCCAGCGTGCGCTGTGGTTTGTCGGTTCGTAGTACGGCCATGAAACCGCCACCTCGTCTTCGGATGGAATCGCGCCCGACCTGCTCTTCCAGAGTCGGCGTGACGAGGACGCGGGACCACTCGGGGCGGTCATGGAACGCGTGTACCGCCCATGGGACGGGGCCCTTACATGGGGCCGGTGGCGGTCGCCGTCGGTGTTACCGGCCGGTGGCCCCGGAATGGAGCGACGGGCGATGTCCGGTGATATGTGTGACGGTAACGACGATGGTGACGGGGTCCGGTATGCCGTGGCGGGTTACGTGTGAACCGATCGCCGATCGGACATAGTCGCGGACATCGCGTGCGGTGTCCAGAGCGCGGCGGTCGTCGGTGAGTACACAACGGACTTCGATGTGCCAGGCACCGGTTCCGGGGGTGTGTTCGACGTGGATGCCGGCCTCGGGGGGCAGCGCCGGGGAGCCGATGGCCTCCCGGACCCGGTTGGCGGCGTGGGCCAGGGCCTGGCGGAGGCTCGGCTGCAGTTCGGCCACCCCGGGGACCGCCAGCGCCGCCCGGGCGGCGGTGCGCTCGATGCGTGTGGTGTTTCCGGCGGTCACCGTCCACTCCTCTTCTGTTCCGCGTGTTCGGCAGAGGCTGTGGGCGTCAGAGGCTCCAGTACGGACACGATTCTCAGGTCGATGCCGCTGATGGCGAGACCCAGCTTTTGTGCGGCGGCGTACGCCACGGCCCGGCGCACCGCGGTGGCCCGACCGGGGAGGGGCAGGTCAAGGGTCATGGAGAGGGTCATGGAGAGGGTCATGGTGATGGTCACCTTGTTGCTGCCATCGTCGGGGCTGAGGCGGCAGCTCGCGGCGCGCACTCCGGGGACGCGGTCGGCGGCACCGCGCAGGACCTTCGCCACCGTGGTCTCCGCGATCCGCAGTTCCTGCGCGGGATCGTCCAAGGGCAGCAGTCGGCCGAGCCGCACCTCGGCGCGTACCGCGCGCATGACTCGTCGTGCGACCGTGTGAGCGCTGAGGTGTTCCGCACGGAGTGTGCGGGTGGTGTCGTCCAGAGCTGTCAGCCCCTCGACCGTCTGTCGGCAGAATACGCAGTCGGTCGTGTGGGGGTCGTTCTGGTCGATGGGGGCGCGGGCCTGCTGCCAGACGTGGCTGACCCGTCGCCCGCAGGGCAGCCGCTCGTCCCCGACGAGCTTTGCGGCGTCTACATCCTGGTGCGAGGCGGCCGGCTCGTCGCACGGGCGTGTGGCACGGGGGTCGTCTAGCGCCATGAGGACATCTCCTTCATCAGCGTGCGCCGTGCCCGGAAGAGCCTGCCGCGTACGGTCTGTTCGCTCTCACCCAAGACCTGTGCGACCTCCTCGTACGACAGTCCGTGCAGCTCCCGCAGGATCCAGCAGGCACGCTGGCCGGGCTGGAGGTCATGGAGCGCTCGATCCAACGCTGCCGTGGCAGCCGCGCTTTCAGCGGCACGAGCGGGCTCGCCACCGGCGTCGTGGGCCGTCGGTTCGGGAACGGCGTCCAGGGAAACCGGAGGAGCTTGCCCCCGCAGGACATTGAGGCATCGGTTGGTGACAATGCGGTACATCCACGTGCGGAACGTGGCGTCCCCGCGGAACTCCGGGAGCCGCCGCCATGCGCTGATGAAGGCGTCCTGCACGGCCTCCTCAGCGTCCGAGAGGTTACCCAGCATGTGGTACGCCAGTGCCAGCAGCGGTGCACTGTGGCGATGGACCAGTACGGCGAACGCGTCGTCATCGCCTTCAGCGGCCCGGGTGACCAAGATCCCGTTGTCCAAGCCGCCGAGGTCGTCGCCAGGATCACCGATCGGCTCGGCCGCGGGCGCGTCCGGCCCAGTGGCCGGGCTCGGGGCCGCACGCCGGGGTGGTGAGAGTCTTCCCTGCTTCGCATCCACTGTTCGCTTCCCGAGCGAGGCTCTCGTCGGGCCGCGTGACCGCTCCCGCGCTCGTTGCCTGATAACGCGGCCCGGCCAGGCGCCCATGTTTTGAGCTTACGTGATGCACAGAACGGATAAGTGTGACGATTTCGGATTTTATGTGTCCAACCTTGTGACGGGCACTGATCCGGTGTCCGCATCCCCCCGGGAGAACGTCATGACGGACACGACACAACGCCCGGCCGCCAAAGAAAACTGGGCTGCCGACAAGACATCGGCACAGCAAGGCCCGAAGGGCGGCCTCCGCCCGCCGGAGAGTCGCGGGCGGACCACGATCGCGGACAGCGTCGCGGAGAAGATCGTCGGGATGGCGACCCGCGAGGTCCCGGGCATCCACAACCTCGGTTCCGGAATGGCACGGACCATCGGGGGCGTCCGTGAGCGGGTGCCAGGCGCACAGCCCAGCGTTACCCGCGGTGTGCACGTCGAGGTGGGCGAGCGCCAGGCGGCTGTGGATGTTGACGTGGTCGTCGACTACGGCTTCCCCATCGTCGACGTCGCCGCGGATGTCCGCACCAATGTCATCTCGGCCATGGAACGCATGACCGGTCTGGAGGTCGTCGAGGTGAACGTCGCTGTCGACGACATCGATCTGCCGGGGGGCGAGGACGAACGAGACGATCGGTTGGAGTGATCCACGGATCTCCCCTCTCCCTCCGCGCACGGCTCCCGGCCGCACGCCAGGGAAGAGGCCACGACGTGAGAAGGGTGCATACGATGAACACAACTGTGGTGGGACTCGCGACCGGCCTGGCACTGGGTTTCGCAGGCTACTTTGGCGGCTTCGGCGCTTTCGTCGTCGTGGCAGTCCTGGGCCTGGTGGGCCTGATCGTTGGCTACCTGGCGCGCGGCGATGTGCATGTCTCCGACTACGTGCCCACCCGGAGGAGTGATGGACGCCGGGAGACGTTCCGAAGCGGTGATGGACACCAGGAGACCTTCGAACATCGGCGGAGCACTTACGGAACCGCCCCCCGGGCCGAGTACAGGACGCGGGTGCGGTGAGCGACCGGCCCTCGCCGCTGAGTGACCAACCCTCGCCGCGTCCCTTCCCCGGCGGTCGAGGAGACTCAGGCACCGGCACTCCGTCCCTCCCGGCTCCCGCCCTGCGCGGTGCGACGCTGATCCCCGGCACCGTGGTGGCGCGTATCGCCGCCCGAGCGGCGCGTGAAGCCCTCAGACTCCAACGTGAAGCTCTCAGCCACCCAGGAGGCGGCGAGCCTCCCGCGCGCCTGGGCGGCCCCCGCTCCACAGCCACCGTCCACGACGGGTCGGCCTGTCTCGGAATCTCCCTGGATCTGCCCTATCCCATCGATATCGCCCGCACCTGCGGCGAGATCCGCCACTACATCGCCGAACGGGTGGATCAGCTGACCGGCATGCGTATCGACGACGTCACTGTGTCCGTCCGGCGCCTTGTCCCCGGCGAGAGCCTGCGGCGAGGAAGAGTCCAATGACCTGGCGGCACCACGTCGACGACAGGATGATCATGACTTCCCGTAACCCGAACGCCCCGCCGGAACACGGCGGCGAGCTCTCGCGCCCGCAACCGGACACCACCGCGACAGCGGCGGTGAATTCGCCGCAACACGGTTCGCCACCCATTGAACAGCCGAGTCAACACGCGCCTGCGCACGCACCGACCCGCCGTCCTTGGGGAGCACGCGGGTTCCCCGCCGCTGCGGCGGTCTCGCTGATCCTGCTCGCAGCCGGCGCCCTGCTCTTCGAAGCCGTCTGGGTGCGCACCGGACATCCCGCCACCGCCTGGTGGACCCGCCTGGCCGACGAACTCGCCACCCGTCCCGTAGACGACGTCTGGATCCTTACCGGCGCCGTTGTCGCCGCCGCCCTGGGCCTATGGCTGATTGTCCTTGCCCTCACCCCCGGCCTGCGACGCCAATTGCCGTTGCGGGTCCCCTCCGACAGGCATGGACGAATGCGTGCGGTACTTGACCGCAAGAGCGCGGGCCTGCTCCTGCGCGACGCCGCCATGCGGGTCCCAGGGGTCAGCGCAGCCCGAGTCCGGGTGCGTCGACGCAAGATCACAGTCCGTGCCGACATCCGGTTCCGCGACACAGCCGACGTCAAGGACGAGCTCACCGACACCATCCGGCGCGAAGAACGCGAACAACTCGCCCTGGCCCGCCCACCGCGGTCCACGGTCCGCGTACGCCGGAGCTCGACCTGATGCTCTCAGGCCCCAGGTACGCGGACAAGCACGGGAGAAGACGATGAGGGAACACACCAAGACCAACCGCATTCTTCTGGTCCTGCTCGGACTCGTACTCCTGGGCGGCGGACTCCTGACGCTTGCCGCCGGCGCCGACCTCTATCGGCGCTGGGGCCTCACACCACCCGCCGGCTGGCCGCTGACCACACCGCAAGACGTCCTGATCCCTCGGGCCGACCAGGCCCGGTGGGCCGATCAGGCCTGGTGGTGGCCGACCGTCATCGCGGCCCTGGCCCTGCTCATACTGCTCGCCCTGACGTGGCTGCTGTGCCGGCACCGCCGGTGGCGCCCTCGCCAACTGCCCGTCGCGGGCACCCCCCGGAAAGCCGTGTCAGTCAATGACCACGCTCTGAACGACGCCCTCACCACAGACCTCACCACGCTGCCCGGCACCCGGCGCAGCAGGGCACGCGTGTCCGGGCCTCCCACTCACCCACAGGCCCTCATCGCTCTCACCCTCGCCCCCGGCATCACACCGGAGCACGTACTCGAAGACGTAAGCACCGCCGTGGAACGGGCCCGCCAGTCCGCCGGCTGGGACCAGCTGCCTTCGCTTGTCCGCCTGGACGTCTCCCGCCACGGCCCGCGCCGAGCCGAATGACATCGGCATCACGATCGCGGAGCTCGCGTCCAAGGTCCGGAGAGTGTGGTGGGTGCCGTGTGAGGCGCCGCGGCCCGGAGATCGTCGGGCGGCTCTTACAACAGCGGCGGCCCACTCCCCCTGTCGGCTCAATCCCACTGGTTGGGCCTATGCGTCGCGCCCCGTACGAGGGCGAGCGCATCGCGGCTGTAGGGAGACGTCCGCCGCTCACGGAACGACGTCGTCGGTCAACGCCCCAGCAGTCGCGGAGTGCTTGCTGCGGATGCGGTGCGCGAGAGAACGATGAGACTTGGCGTATGGCAGAACAACCTCGGACGCGGCCAAGATCCACATCAACCGCGACTCGTCGGCATGCCTCACCCGGACATGGAACGGAAGGCGCCGCACGAACCGCGCGCGAGCGACTGGAGAGCCTGATCAGCCACCGTACGGAAGGTGTGTCGGGTGTACGGCCCACCGACGACGGCTGGTGTGTCGTCGTGGATGTCCTGGAGCTCGCCCGGATCCCGGACACCACGAGTCTGCTGGCTTCCTACGAGGTGTACATCGATCAGGACGGTGAACTCCTGGAATACCGCAGGGTCCGCCGTTACCGAAGAGGCGCCGCCGACGAGTGAGCGTAGCGAGCCGATCTGCTGACGAGAGGACGCGCCATGAGAACGACCACCTACTCCGACGAGGTCGCGTACGTACCACGCGCCGGCACGTTGTACGACACGCTGGAACTCATCCTGGACAGGGGCATGGTAATCGACATCTTCATCAGAGTCTCCCTGGTCGGCATCGAGATCCTCAAGATCGACGCCCGGATCGTCGTGGCGAGCGTCGACACGTACCTCCGGTTCGCCGAGGCGTGCAACCGGCTGGACCTGGAGCTCGACTCGCGCAGTGCGACGGTCCCCGAACTCTTCGGCGGCGGGGTCACCAAGGCTGTCGGCAAGCGCAAAGTGAAGAAGGCGGCCGAGTCGGTGGGAGACAAAGTACGCCACGCGATTGGCGGCGGCGACGAGGACTCCGAAGATTCCGAGGAGTACGAGGAGACCAGGCCGCGGCGCCGCGTTCCCGCCCGTACCGGCACACGCCGTCGCTCCGTGGAGGACTGACCGGTGACAGGCGACGGTGTGTACGTCTACGCGATCGTCCGGGGGGAGCAGCGCGCCCCGCGAGGAATCGCCGGTGTGGGAAGCCCGCCGCTTCCTCTTCGTGTCCTCGTGGAGGGGCGGCTCGGCGCAGTAGTCAGTGACGCTCCGCCGAAACTGCGTGCCCGGCGCCGCGACCTGCTCGCCCACCAGGACCTTTTGCTGCGGCTCACCGCCGGCGGGCCGGCTCTGCCGATGCGGTTCGGCATGGTCGCACCGGACGAGGCGGCGCTCCGCGCGCAGTTGGCCGCGGCCGAGGATCGTCACCTCACAGCTCTGGAACGGATCGCCGGTCGGGTTGAGGTGAACCTCAAAGCGTTCGCCCCGTCCGACGCGCTGGCGCCTCTCGTCCGAGAGGACAAGAACGTCCAAATGCTTCGTGAAGCCGCACGGCGACGTCCCGGTTACGAGGCGAATCTGCGCCTGGGCGAAGCGGTGGCCACGGCGCTCTCACGCAGAGCGGCGGAAGCGGGACGGGATGCCGTACGGAAGCTGACACCTCTGGCCCACGCTGTCGTTGCGGGGCCTCAGGTCCCGGGGTGTGTGCTCAATGTGTCCTTCCTTGTCGACAGCGCGACCGACGGACGGTTCCGGGCCGCGGCACAGAACTTCGCCGCGAACCGCCGGGACCGCGTGGAACTGCGTGTCGCGGGACCGCTGCCCTGCTACAGCTTCGTTGATGCCGACGGCTCACTCGCGGGCGCGGGAGCATGACATGGGTCTGATCAGCGGACTCCTTCTCTTCCCGTTAGCCCCGGTTCGCGGAGTGTCGTGGATCGCTGAGCAGCTCATGGACGCCGCCGACCGTCAGATCCATGACCCAGCCCTGATTCGCGCTCAACTCACGTTGCTGAACCAGGAGTTCGAAGATGGACATCTCAGCCTCGAAGAATTCGAAGAGGAAGAGGAACGGCTACTCGACCGACTGGACGAAACGGGAGCCGGACCGGGCGAGCGATCGAAGGTGGCGCACTCATGGATGAAAGTACCAAGGTAACGCTGGCCGCCGCGGTCGCGGCCGGCTACGTGCTGGGCCGCACCAAGAAGGGACGGCTCGCCCTCACCGCTGTGACCTTCTTGGCGGGCAGGCGCTTCGGCCTCGAACCGCGGCAACTGGTCGCTGAGGGAGTACGGCGCCTCGGCCGGGTCCCACAGGTGGCGGAGCTCCAGGAGCAGCTGCGCACCGAGGGTCTCGAAGCGGCTCGTAACGCACTGACGGCTGTCGCCAGCCGGAAGCTGGGGTCTCTCGCGGACGCGATCAGTGATCGCACGCTCGCCCTCAGCACCAAGGACGAGGAGCAGGAAGACGAGTACGAGGAAGAGCCCGAGGAGGGCGAGGAGGAAGACGAGTACGAGGAGGAGGAAGAGCCGGAGGAGGAGGAACCGCCCAGGCATCATCGCCGGGGCGCCCGCGAATCCGGCAGGCCGGCCCACTCCGGTCAGCGCAGGTCCGGTGGGGTGGCGGCCCAGAAGCCGGCGTCCGCCGGCTTGCACGGGGCCAGGAAGGCAGCCACGTCCAGGCGTGCCGCTTCCACCAAGACGGCGGCTGCGAAGAAGGCGGTCAAGAAGATCCCCACGCGCGCCGATCGCCGGAGGTAGTCCGACATGACCAGGGCAGCACAGGACACCTCCGATTCCGGCGTTTCAAGTCTCGGGCGAGTGCGCGAAGAGATCTCGAACCATCTCGGCGCCCAAGTGGCGCGCCTGGCCGAGAAGGCCGCCGACAAACTGACGGATGTCACCGGTCAGCTCACCGACGTCGCGGAGAACGGCGGAAAGCTGCCCGCGCTCGGTTCCCGTCTCCAGGGTGAATCACCGCTCAAGGCGATCCTCTCGGACAAGGCGAAGGGCGTGAAGGACAGCGTCGTGGGCAAAGCCAAAGAGGCTCTCGGCGGCGGCAGCGGGGGACGCAAGCCAGGAGACACCAAGGTGACGAGCATCATCGAAGTGCTCGACGTGGGAGTGCCCCTCCGTACGGCCTACGACCACTGGACGCGGTACGACAAGTTCAGCGGCTTCACCAAAGGCGTACGCGATGTGTCGCAGAGCGATGAGGTGACGAGCGACTGGAAGACCAAGGTCGGTCCCTCAACTCGTGCTTTCAAAGCGACCGTTCAGGAGCAGGTGCCCGACGAGCGCATCGTATGGACCTCGGAAGGCGCCAAGGCCACGGTCCGGGGGGCGGTCAGCTTCCACGAGCTGGCGCCGGCCTTGACCCGGATCGTCCTTGTCGTCGAGTACTACCCGTCCGGCTTCTTCGAGAAGACCGGAAACCTGTGGCGCGCACAAGGGCGGCGTCTGCGTCTGGACCTCAAACACTTCCAGCGTTACGTCACGCTCACCGACGAAGAGCCCGAGGACGCCTGGCGGGGCGAGATCCGTGACGGCGAGGTCGTTCGCACCCACGAAGAGGCGATGGAAGAGGAAGAGGCCGCACAGGCCGAGGAGGACGACGACACCGAAGCCGCTGACGAGGACGAGGAAGACGGCGAGTGGACGGACGAGGACGACGACGAGCCGGATGAGGACGAGGAAGGGGAAGAGGCCCGGTGACCGCCGTCGACTTCAGACACGATGGCGCGCCCGGCTACAGCGCGAGCACCACCAACCTCGCCGACATTCTCGAACGCGTCCTCGACAAAGGCATCGTCATCGCAGGCGATATCAAGATCGACCTGCTCGACATCGAACTGCTGACCATCCGGCTACGGCTGTTCGTCGCGTCGGTGGAGACCGCCAAAAAGGCCGGCATCGACTGGTGGGAGACCGATCCGGCTCTCAGCTCGCGCGCCGCCCGCACGGCCCTCCAAGACGAGAACGATGAACTCCGCGCCCGCCTGGAAGCCCTCGAATCCAGTCTCGAACAGGCTCCGCCCCCGACGCCCACCAAGGAGAGACGAGGGACATGACCGCCCCTGGCCCCGCTCCGCGGAAACACACCGCCACCTACGTGTTCGCGGTCTGCGGACACGTCGACCACAGCACTCTCGCAACGCTCCCCGGGCTCGGGGAGAACTCCCCGGTGCGGCCAATGCCCTTCGGCTCGCTCACAGCCGTCGTGCAACATGTCGAGGCAGCGCACTTCAGCGAGGACGCCTGGCGCGAACGCCTCTCGGACCACCAGGAACTGGAGCGCTGCGCCCGTGCTCACCACGACGTGATTTCCGCGGCCGCCATGCGGGGACCCACGGTTCCCCTTCCCCTGGCCACGCTCTACCGGAGCGACGAGCGAGCGCGACAGGCCCTTCGCCAGGACACCGAACGCTTCCACAACGCCCTGCGGCGTATCGAGGGACGCGTCGAGTGGGGGGTGAAGGTGTACACACCGACCACACCCCCGCCCACCGCCACACCCCCGCCCACGGGGCCGGGCCGTGGCCGCCCGTCCTCCGGCGACGGCCGTGCCTATCTGGACCGTAAGCGCGGCATCCAGAAACGGCGCGAACAGCACCACGACGAAGCACTGCGCACCGCCGAGACCGTCGACATGGCGATGCGCACCGTTGCCGCAGCGTCCCGGCGCCTGCGTACACACGCTCAGGAACCGCTGGAGCCGGGCAGAACGCAAGTACTCAACGCCGCTTACCTGGTGGACGAGAAGCGGATCGACGACGTCGCCCATACGGTCATGGGACTTCGCCGTTCGACCGGCGCGGACATCGAGATGTCCGGACCATGGGTGCCCTACTCCTTCGTCGGCGAGGTGTGAGGATGACGACGCGTGAGCCCGCACCCTGGGCCACTCCGGAGCCGCTGACCGGTCCCATCGGAGTCCCCCTTGTCGATCTCCTCGACCGTGTACTGGCGACCGGCGTGGTCGTGAGCGGCGACCTTGTCATCGCGATCGCCGATGTCCCGTTGGTCAGACTGTCACTGCACGCCCTGCTCTCCTCCGTGAGCGAACGAGTTCCCGCCCCTTGGGCGGACGGAGGACCCCTATGACCAGTACGCGGATCGACGTGGACCGCGATCAGATGGGACGCGACCTGGTCGCCCTGGTCCTGACCATCGTGGAACTCCTGCGTCAGCTCATGGAACGCCAAGCGATCCGCCGGGTGGAGCAGGGCGACCTCACCGACGAGCAGGTCGACCGGATCGGTACCACACTCATGCTTCTCGACGAACGCATGAATGAACTCTGCGAACAACACGGACTCAGCATGGAAGACCTCAATCTGGATCTCGGCCCCTTGGGAACGCTCCTGCCCCGCGACTGACACACAGGTGATGCGGCAAGCTGGTCGCCGAACTCGACGCCCGCACCGCGGAACTGGTGAGGCGCCATGCCGACGCCACGGTGGAACGCGCCGGCCGGACACTCGACGCCCGGGCACGGCCGACGCCGCCGCGTGGCTCACCGAGGACGACCTGTACGAGGTGCGCGAGCCGGTCGCCCGTCGTCTGCCCCAGCTGGACCGCCTCCTGATCACCGCGCTGACCGGCTCACAGTCCGATGGCTGGCTTGGGCCCCATGCAGGACCCGGCCGAGAATGCTCGCCTTTCGTCGACAGGTCCGGCAGTGCCGGAGCGGGGCAAGGCGGTTAGGTTCACCCCGGCGATGTGACATCTCGTGACAGATGAGAGGGTCAGGCGGGTGAGTGAGACACCGACGCACACCCTGCAATACCGCTTTGACGGGCCAGAAGACGCACCCGTCCTGATCTTGGGGCCCTCACTGGGTACCACATGGCACATGTGGGATCGCCAGGTGCCCGAGCTGGCCCGCCAGTGGCGGGTGCTCCGCTTCGATCTGCCCGGCCACGGCGGCGCCCCCGCGCACCCCGCGGCCGGCGTCCCCGAGCTGGCGGAACGGCTGCTGGCCACGCTCGACGGGATCGGGGTGCAGCGGTTCGGCTATGTGGGCTGCTCCATCGCCGGTGCCATCGGTGCCGAGTTGGCGCTGCGCCGCCCCGACCGGGTCGCCTCGCTCGCGCTGGTCGCGGCCTCGCCCCGGTTCGGTACGGCCGACGAGTTCCGGCAGCGAGGGGTGATCGTCCGCGCGAACGGGCTGGACCCGATGGCCCGCAGCGCGCCCGAGCGCTGGTTCACTCCGGGCTTCGCCGCCGCCCAGCCCGCCATCGTCGAATGGGCCGTCCAGATGGTCCGTACCACCGACCCCGGGTGCTATATCGCCTCCTGCGAGGCACTGGCCGCCTTCGACATCCGGGCGGAGCTGGGCCGTATCACCGTACCGACCCTGGTGCTGGTCGGCGCGGAGGACCAGGTGACCGGGCCCGCCGAGGCGCGCACGCTGGTCGCGGGGATACCGGACGCCCGGCTCGCGCTGGTGCCCGGAGCCTCCCATCTGGCGCCCGTCGAGCAGCCCGCCGCCGTCACGGATCTGCTCGTCCACCACTTCTCCACCGCCTGGTACAACCCGTCCGACACCTCCACCGGTCTCACCGTCCTGCCCGACCGCGGACCCGCGCCCGCGCTCTCGGCGACGATCGGCCCGATCGCGGAGATCGCCCCCGCCGAGCAGCCCGAGGCCGTGACCACCGGGCGGCCCGACCCGTACGAGGCGGGCATGCGGGTGCGCAGGCAGGTCCTGGGCGACGCCCATGTGGACCGCGCCATGGCCGCCGACGACTTCACGGGCGACTTCCAGGAGCTGATCACTCGCTACGCCTGGGGCGAGGTATGGACCAGGGAGGGCCTGGACCGCCGCACCCGCAGCGCCGTGACGCTGACGGCGCTGGTCGCGGGCGGCCATCTGGAGGAGCTGGCCTTCCACACGAGGGCCGCGCTGCGCAATGGCCTCACCCCCGCCGAGATCAAGGAAGTCCTGATCCAGACGGCCGTGTACTGCGGAATTCCGGCCGCCAACACGGCGTTCCGGGTGGCGCGGACCGTGATCCAGGAGGAGACCACGCCCGAGGCGTAGGAGGATGGCAGAGTGCGCGCGGATACGCGGCACCGACAGCGAGGGAGGCGGTCAGCGGTGAAGCTCACCAAGAAGACACATGCCTGCGTCCGGCTGGAGAAGGACGGCCGTACGCTCGTCATCGACCCCGGTGTCTACACCGAGGACGATGCCACCACCGGCGCGGACGCCATCCTCGTCACCCACGAGCACCCCGACCACTTCCACGAGGCGCATCTGCGGGCCGGTCTTGAGGCCAACCCGGCGGCCGAGCTGTGGACGCTGCGCAGCGTCGCCGACCGGATCTCCGCCGCCTTCCCCGGGCGTGTCCACTCGGTCGGCCACGGCGACACGTTCTCCGCCGCCGGTTTCGATGTCCGGGTCTACGGCGAGCTGCACGCGGTGATACACCCGGACATCCCGCGGATCACCAATGTCGGCTATCTCGTGGACGGCTCGGTCTTCCATCCCGGCGACGCGCTGACCGTCCCCGACCACCCGGTCGAGACGCTGCTGCTGCCCGTACAGGCGCCCTGGAGCAAGATCTCCGAGGTGATCGAGTACGTACGCGAGGTCAAGCCGCGCCGCTCCTTCGACGTCCACGACGCGCTGCTCACGGAGCTGGCCCGGCCCTTCTACGACACCCAGATCGGTGGTCTGGGCGGCGCGGAACACGGCAGGCTCGCCCCGGGCCGCTCCGTCGATCTGTGACTGTCGGACCCCGCCGATAGGCTGTCCCGCATGCGCATCGCGACCTGGAACGTCAATTCGATCACCGCCCGGCTGCCCCGGCTGCTGGTCTGGCTGGAGAGCACCGGTACGGACGTGCTGTGCGTCCAGGAGACCAAGTGCACGGAGGAGCAGTTCCCCGCCGAACAGCTCCGTGAGCTGGGCTACGAGTCCGCGGTCAACGCCACCGGACGGTGGAACGGGGTGGCGCTGATCTCCCGGGCCGGCCTGACGGACATCGTCCGGGGGCTTCCCGGCGGACCGCAGTACGAGGGCGTGACGGAGCCGCGCGCCATCGCCGCGACCTGCGGCCCCGTCCGCCTCTGGTCGGTGTACGTGCCCAATGGCCGCGAGGTCGGCCATGACCACTACGCGTACAAACTGCGCTGGCTGGAGGCGCTGCGCGTGGCGGTGGCCGACGACGCGGCGGGCGCGCGGCCGTTCGCGGTTCTCGGTGACTTCAATGTGGCCCCGGCCGACGAGGACGTGTGGGACATTTCCCGCTTCGAGGGGGCCACGCATGTCACCCCCGCCGAGCGTGCGGCGCTCGCCGCGCTGCGCGAGGAGGGGCTGTCCGATGTGGTGCCCCGCCCGCTCAAGTACGACCGCCCGTACACCTACTGGGACTACCGCGAGCTGGGCTTCCCGAAGAACAAGGGCATGCGTATCGACCTGGTCTACGGCAACGCGCCGTTCGAGGGCGCGGTCAAGGACAGTTACGTCGACCGCGAGGAGCGCAAGGGCAAGGGCGCCTCGGACCACGCCCCTGTGGTCGTGGACATCGACGTCTGAGGAGTCCGGGGAGTCCGGGGAGTCCGGGGAGTCCGGGGAGTCCGGGGAGTCCGAGGGGTCCGCGCGCCCTATGGTGCCCCGGCAAGGGGAATGGCACGCTGAGTGGTATGAACATCCCTTTCTTGGACAACTGGCGCAAGCGGCACGGCGGCGAGGACGGGACAGCGCTCGCCTCCGTGGTCGACAGCGACCCGGAGGGCGTGGCCGAATTGCTCGCCGAGTGCGAGCTGCTGCGTGCCCGTGCGGGGCAGAACGGTCTTGAACTGGACGACTCCCCGGCCTCGTTGGAGGCCCTTGACCAGCTGCCGCCGCACTGGCGCGACGACCCCGAGGAGCTGCCCTGGCTGGGCAATGACGCGGGGCTGTATCTGGGCACGGTGATCGTCCGTACGGTGCCCGGCGCGGTCTGGCACATCTGGCCCGGCGGGCACCCCGTGGTGCGTCTCGTCTCCGGGCGCGAGATCCAGGTCGTCGAGTCCGGTCTCGACTGGGCGGCGACCGGAGCGCCCGAGCTGTCCCAGGTCTACGCGGAGGCCGCCGAGGCCTGACCCCGGCCTCAGCCGCCGAGGCCGGGGTCAGGCCTCCTGCGCAGTAAATACGGCTTATGCCCCACGTGTGCGTGTCGAGTGCGAAGTCCCTTGTCCGGCTGGATAGTTTGCGCTGACTTCGACTCAGCCGGGAGTGGGTGGGGCAGCGCATGGCCGTCGATTCATTGATCGAACTGCGGGGCGTCAACAAGTACTACGGACCGTTGCATGTCCTCCAGAACATCGATCTGACGGTCGCCCGCGGGGAAGTGGTCGTGGTCATCGGCCCGTCCGGCTCCGGGAAGTCCACGCTCTGCCGGACCATGAACCGGCTGGAGACGATCGAGTCGGGCCTGATCACCATCGAGGGAATGCCCCTGCCGGCCGAGGGCCGCGGACTCGCCCGGCTCCGCGCGGAAGTGGGCATGGTCTTCCAGTCGTTCAACCTCTTCGCGCACCGGACCGTGCTGGACAATGTCTCGCTCGCGCAGATCAAGGTCCGCAAACGCAAGAAGGAGGACGCCGACCGGCGTTCCCGGGAACTGCTCGACCGCGTGGGACTCCTCTCGCAGGCCGACAAGCTGCCCGCGCAGCTCTCCGGCGGCCAGCAGCAGCGTGTCGCCATCGCCCGCGCGCTCGCCATGGACCCCAAGGCCCTCCTCTTCGACGAACCGACCTCGGCGCTCGACCCGGAGATGATCAACGAGGTGCTTGAAGTCATGCGGCAGCTCGCCCGCGAGGGCATGACGATGGTCGTCGTCACCCATGAGATGGGCTTCGCCCGCTCCGCCGCCAACCGCGTGATCTTCATGTCCGACGGCCGTATCGTCGAGGACCGCACCCCGGAGGACTTCTTCACCGCCCCGGAGAGCGACCGGGCGAAGGACTTCCTCTCCAAGATCCTCAAGCACTGAGGGGGTGCGGTCCATGATCTCCGGTCGCGCACCGCGTACGAGGAGAACCCTTACGGCGCTCCTGTCCCTCCTGCTCGCCCTGCCGGCGGCGCTCGCCGCCGGCTGCGGAAAGCCGGGCAGCCCGCCCGTGAAGGGCCCGCGGGCCGACGCGCTGCCCCACTACCGGGTGGACACGGCCTTCCGGCTGCCCGACTCACCGACCTGGACCACGGCGAAGCGGCGTGGGTATCTGATCGTCGGTGCCAAGGAGGACCAGCCGTACATGGGGGAGAAGGACCCGGCCACCGGCGTCTACTCCGGCTTCGACATCGAGATCGCCAGAATGATGTCGGCGTCCCTGGGCTTCGATCCGAAGACCATCCGCTTCCGTACGATCGCCTCCGCGAACCGGGAGACCGCCCTGCAGAACGGGCAGATCGACTACTACGTCGGCACGTACACCATCAACGAGAACCGCAAGAAGCTCGTCGGATTCGCTGGCCCCTACTATCTGGCCGGGCAGTCGCTGCTGGTGAGGGCCGACGAGCACGGCATCCACGGGCCCCGGGACCTCGAAGGGAAGCGCGTCTGCTCGGCCGCCGGATCGACCCCGTACCAGCGGATCCAGCGGGACTACCCGCGCATCCAACTCGTCGGCTACGACACGTACTCCGTCTGTGTGGACAATCTGCTGACCTACCAGGTCGACGCCGTCACCTCCGACGACACGATCCTCCAGGGCTACGCGGCCAAGGTGCCCGGCGAACTCAAGGTGGTCGGCAAACCCTTCTCGAAGGAGCCCTACGGCATCGGCGTTCCGCGCGGCGACAACGCGCTGCGCCTCGCGCTCGACGACGCCCTCGCGGTCAACGAGAGGAACGGCAACTGGCAGAAGGCGTACGACGCGACCCTCGGCCTCTCCGGGCGCCGGGCCACCCCGCCCCCGCCGATCGACCGTTACCCGGCGAGCTGAGGCAGGAACCATGGACGTACTCACCAACAACCTCTCCCTCTACGGCGAGGGCTTCCTCGGCACGGTCGAGCTGACGGTCTACGCCTCACTGCTCGCGCTGGTCCTCGGGTTCGTGATGGCCTCGTTCCGGGTCGCGCCGGTCCGCGCCCTGCGGGCGCTGGGCACCGTATGGGTCACCGTCCTGCGCAACACCCCGCTGACACTGCTCTTCTTCGCGGTGGTCCTCGGGCTGCCGCGCTTCGGTCTCGTCCTCCCCTTCCAGCTCTTCGCGGTCCTCGCGCTCGGCTGCTACACCTCCGCGTTCATCTGCGAGGTGCTGCGCTCCGGCATCAACACCGTGCCCAAGGGGCAGGGCGAGGCGGCCCGGAGCCTCGGGATGACCTTCGGGCAGACCCTGAACGGTGTCGTGCTGCCGCAGGCGTTCCGTTCGGTCATCCCGCCCATCGGCTCCACCCTGATCGCTCTCGCCAAGAACTCGGCGATCGCGGGGGCGTTCAGCGTCACCGAGCTGCTCGGCACATACAAGAGTCTGAGCGAGATGGGCTACAGCATCATCTGGACCTTCGTCTGGATCGCCGTCGGCTATCTGATCATCACCCTGTCCATCAGTGCGGTGTTCCACTTCATGGAGAAGCACTGGGGAGTCGCCCGATGAGCTCGACGGCCTCGAAGTCACCGAAGTCACCGAAGCCCCCGCGGACGGTGCGGACGGCGCGGACGGCAAAGACGTCCCGCAGCGACTCGACCGCGCTGTACGACTTTCCGGGGCCCCGGACGGAGCGGCGGCACCGCTGGTACGGCGTGCTGGCGACGGCCGCCGTCGCCGCGCTGTTCGGCTGGCTGCTCTATCTCCTCTTCGCCACCGACCAGTTCACCGCCACCAAGTGGACACCCTTCGAGTACCAGGGCATCCAGGATCTGCTGCTGCGCGGCCTCGGCAACACGCTCAAGGCCTTCGCGTACGCGGCGGTGCTCTCGCTCGTACTCGGCGCGGTCCTCGCCTGTGGCCGGCTCTCCGAGCACCGGCCGGTGCGCTGGGCGGCCACCGCGCTGGTCGAGTTCTTCCGCGCCATGCCCGTACTGGTGATGATCTTCTTCATCTTCGTGGCGCTGAAGGTCCAGGCACTGCCCGCGCTGGTGGCGGGACTGACGCTCTACAACGGCTCCGTGCTCGCCGAGGTGTTCCGTACCGGAGTCAACTCGGTGGAGCGCGGTCAGCGGGAGGCGGCGTACGCGCTCGGCATGCGCAAGACGCAGGTCATGACGTACGTGCTGGTGCCGCAGGCGGTCCGCGCCATGCTGCCCACGATCATCAGTCAACTGGTGGTCGCTCTCAAGGACACATCACTCGGCTATCTGATCACCTATGAGGAGTTCCTCCATGCCGGAAAGCTCATCGCCTCGAATCTCGACTACGATTTGCCGTTCATCCCTGTGGTGATGGTGATCTCACCGATCTACATCGGGATGTGCATGCTGCTCTCCTGGTTCGCCCACTGGCTGGCCGGGCGGCAGCGGCGCAACCCGAGAACAGAGGCCGTGGGCGTCGCCCCGGCCTCCCCAGGGACGCTGCTGCCGGGCGGGCAGTAGCTCAGGGGCAGTGGCCCGTCCGGCGGCAGCCGGAGATCACTTCTCGTACGGATCTCGTACGGACGGGAAGAAGGTCAGCTGTGCGCCGGTCGGGTTGTGCTCCACCCGGGAGCGCGCCCGGCGGGCGGGCCACGTGAGACGCGCCACCGTTGACGCGCCGTGCTAGGCGGCGGCCGGGACGGGCTCGTGGGCCGCCCGCGTCACATCCGCGACCAGCTCCACCACATCGGGGCCGTACGCCAGCGAGTTGACCACCTTCAGCAGCAGACAGAACGAGTTCCCGCCGTGCTTGCGCGCCAGCTTCTCGTGGTGGCGGAACAGATAGCGCGTGGCCGCCTGGTTGGTGATCGCCCGCTGGCCGCAGAAGAGGAAGACCGGCCGGGCCTCCTCCCCGACGGTGAGCCGCGCCAGCAGGACGTACTCGGTGACGCCCCCCTCCGCGCGGTAGCGCTCGGAGCCGATCCGGAACGAGCCCCGGTCCGGCCCGGGTTCGGTACTTGTGTCGACTTTCACACCGGGCAGCAACGAGCTGAGATGCGCGGCCATCCGGCGATTCCCTTGTGTTCCTCGTCGCCGACTCTGGATTCAATGGCCAGTGGCCGCAAGCTGACCTTGATCTGCGTGTGCTCCGGCTCCCAGGCAGGAGTGGACTCGGCATCCGCCAGCAGCTCCATCGCCTCGGTCCAGACACCCGAAGCAAGCCAACGTTGCGCCTGCGTCCGCAGCGAACGATAATTGCCGTACTCGGCGGGCAGATCCGGCCAGCGCAGGTTGGTACGCGCCTTGTGAAGCAGTGCCTCCACGACCATCCGTCGATCCAGCGTGGACCGTGAGCCGCCCATCAGGGACTTGATGCGCCCCCATCCCTCGTCGGTCAGGATCGGTACGCCGCGCCGACGCTCGGTAAACCAGCCCCGGACGGTGCACTCCGCGCCGCGCTGACGCGGTACGGCGCGGACCACCACGGCCTGCATCTCAAGCAGTTGGAGAAGTTCGGCCTTCTCCACCGACTCCAGATTGCGCAGGTTCTTGCGCGCCATGTCCGCCAGGCGCTCGAAATCGTGCAGTCGCTGAGCGGACTCTTCCGCCTCGCGCTGGTATGCCACAGCTTCACGCTGCTGCTTCTCCAGCCCTGCGCGATTCTCTTCCAGGGGCTCGATAGCCCGCTCCACGGCCTCTTCCGCCTCGGCGCCACGCAGGCCACGCCTGGCAGCCTGCCGTGCCGCCACGGCCATAGTCACGTCGATCACGTCGGACTGCTCCGCGATCTGCTGGTCAAGCTGGGCGATTCGCGCGGTGTAGTCCATCTGATGCTGCGCCATGGCATCGATCCGGTTCATAGCCATGGCCTTCATGCGCTCCGCATCACCGAGGAGCTTCACGACATCGTCCCAGACCTGCTTCTCTGTGTGCTCAGCCTCCAGCGGAGGGCATGAGCACGTTCCGCCGGCGCCGGGATAGTCCTCCTGCTTGCCCAGGCATTCATAGACGACGGAGTCTGCATGGTTCCGGTGCCCCCGGTACAGCTCGCCGCACACGCTGGTGAACATGCCGCGCAGGATGTAAACGCGGTTGTCCGCCCGCGGTGGCCTCGGTGGCGTCTTGGCGGCGGACTTCAGCTCTTCGATCTCCTCCGGAGTGAAGATCTGGGGCAGCTTGATAGTGACCGTCTCTCCGTAGACAGTGCTGCCGTCTTGGTACCTCGCTGCGGCCTTGCCGCGCCAGACGACGTGCCCCTTCAGCACGGCATCACCAAGCAGTCGGCCGCGGATGTTCTTCCGCGTCCAGGGCTTGCCGTTGCGCTGGAGGTAGCCCTCACTGTTCAGAGTCAGGGCGACGATGTACCAGCTCCGCTTGGCGATGAAGATCTCTCGCCCGCGACGCAGAGTCCTGGACTCCGTCTCGCTGACTGCGTAATAGGAGATGCCCTTCTTGCCCTGCTCGGCCACATTCCAGCCGAACGGCACGACGCCTCCCGGATAGAGGCCGTCTTCGGCCTTCTCCTGAATACCGCCCTGGGTGCGCGTGCGGATGTTCTCGCGCTCCTCTTCCGCGTAGTCAGCGTCTTTGCGCATCCGGCTGCGGCCCGCCGCCGTGGAGTTGTCGTAGTCGTCTTTGACGACGGCAACGAAGACTCCGAGATCTTCGAGTTCCCAGACCCAGGGCCAGAAGGCTCGTCCGGCGCGGCCGATAGCGCGGCCCTCGCAGACCGTGACCATGTCGAACGGCCGCGGAGTCATGCGGGCGTCCCGCATCAGACGGGAAAGGTCATCCCGCTCATGAGCGGGAAGGCTGCCGCTCACCCCTTCATCGGCGTACGTACCGACGTGATCCCAGCCCTTTTTTTCGATGTACCGGACAGTCTTCTTGCCCGTGTACTGAATGCCGTAGCCCTTCTTCTGTTCCTCCGTACTCACTCGCAGATAATCCACAGAGCGGATGCGAAGGTACGGCCCCCCATCCGTAACAGTGATTGCGGACATGAGAGTCTTGGGCATGTCAGTCCCTCCAGACTGGCCAGACCCCGGGGCGCCTAGGAACGCCGCCGGGGTCACCTACGGCGATGATCCTATGCGGAGGGACTGTCAGCCCGTGGGGCAAAGAGGATTTCCAGGATTCGCCGGTAGGCGACGGGGTCTGGCTCTTCGTCTCGCCAGGTGATGCTGATCTCCGGCGCCGGATCGCCCTTGAAGTGCTCGCGCAGCCAGGCCCCGGCGTCCTCGCCGGCGGATGCTCCGTCCTGCATGTCCCGCTCCTTACCTCTTGCAGCGGTGCGGCTGCCCCGGGTCGTGCTTCGGGCAGCGACGTTCCATCTCCCCGAGGCAAAAGCGGCAGGGTGGCGCGGGCGGAAGCCCGCAGATGCAGGTGGGCCCCACCTCGCGGGGCATCTGCTCCACCATCTGGGCCACGGCAGCAGCCGGGCCTTCGCCGCGGTAGAAGTCCCAGGCATCGCGCGGCTTCAGGAAGGCCGGCGCCAGCATGAAGCGCCCGCGGCCCTTGCCGCTCTTCGTGTCCCAGGCGAGCTGTTGCCCGACACCGCGGGCGCTGCTCGTGCCCTCGACGGCTCTATCGAACTTCTCCGGGGTGTCCAGGATGCCCCGGGCACTGAAAGGGCCCAGGACGACCGTATGGGTCGTGTCCTGGGCCCGGTACCGAATCTGGCCGACCACGGCCAGGCGGTGCGTTCTGGATCTGACGTCGTCCAGTGCCTCTATGACCAGTTCGGCAACCTCAGCTCCCGTTCTGGACGAGTTCGCCGGATCTGTCAGGATCTTCTCTACGGCGTCGCTCTCGCGCTTGGTCACCTTTCCTCTTCCAGTCTCCGACGGTGGAGGTCCGCGCTTCGAGGGTCGCGGCAATCTCCTCGATCGTCATCCCTGCCGCGTTCATCAGAGCGATTTCGATGTAGAAGTCCTCTTCGGCCCGGTCGGCCACTTGCTGAGAGTGCTTGAGGCGCTCCTCGAACGCGCGCCTGACGTCCTCTGGCAACGTGATCTTCTTTCTTGGTGGCATGGCGCGGGGGGTCCCCTCAAGTGGGCAAAATATGGCAGCACGGACAGTGTCGGACCGGTGAAGGCTTCAGCGCCTCCCCCGGAGCCGTCTTGGCGAAAACTTAACCGTGCGTGGCCACGATGCAGCCAGTCGGGGGCCAATGTCGGTCATTACCGATCACCAGATGCGCCACCAGCGGCGGCGCGCTCTGGGCCGGCGGTGGAGGCCGCGCCGACGCTGCGGCGGCCTCGCTCGCAGCATCACGGCTTCATCCGCCCCGTCCGGATCTTCTCGTCCCTGACGATCTCCATGCTTCTCCTCTCCTGGATGGGAGCAGCCCCCGCTGCTCACTTTCAGCGGGGGCTGCATTGGCCATTCGGTTTCGGTTCAGGCTGGCCAGACCTGGCTACAAGCCCCTCCTGGGGTGGAGTCGGGGCGTGCCCCACCAGGACCTATCACCGCCGGAGGCGCTGGCCGGGCCCGTCTGGGCGTCCCACCCCGAGGGGCGGCCGGCGTTCCTCGCGGGCGTGTCCCACGGTCCTGTGCGCAGGCGGGATTCGAACCCGCAACATCCGATCGCGCCGCCGCAAGACGGCCCCGGGTGTCGGCGCTCTGCCGTTGAGCTACTGCGCGTGCTCACCTGTCCGTACGCGTCGTGGGCGGTGAGCCCAGGGAGGCAGCCTTCCGGCAGAGGGGCACTCCCAACCCTCGTAGACCGAGCGGGGCTCGCACCCGCCACCTCCCACCGGGAGGGCTGCACTCGCAGTCGATCCGACACCGGGATATCGCCCGGTGCACCAGCCGCGGCACGTCTGCCGCGAGCGTCCCTTCGCTGCCGAAGGGAAGATCTACCCCCCCTTACGGGGGATCACCGTCTCTTCGACGGACAGGACATTGCGCCCCGTGAAGTAGGCGATCTCTTTCCGCCCCGAGCCGTACGCCACGTAGACGTCGAAGCCGTCTCGTGACTCCGGCCGCAAGGTGACTGCCTTGATCACCCGGTCGGGCTCGTCGGTCGTGAAGCGGATCAGGTAGTGCGGCATGCATAAAGCCTTTCGTGTGACGACAGAAGCGGTTCTACCGCAGGGGCCTTGGTCTTGACCTGCTGACGCAGGATGGGCAACATGCCTACTGGACCAGTCCACTAGGCAGGGGAAGAGCGAGCAATGGCACTGCCCAAGTACGACCAGATCGCAGCCGACTTGCGCGGAAAGATTGTGCGCGGCGACCTCGAACCCGGGCAGACGCTGCCCTCCGAACGAGAGTTGACGGATAGCTGGAACGTCTCACGCGCGACTGTCGTCAAGGCGCTGGATGTCCTTCGTCATGAAGGACTGGTGGAGACGCGCCAAGGCACGGGCTCCACCGTGAAGGAGCGGATGCCGCTGGCCCGGACCGCCGGCGAGCGGTACGCAACGGCGGTCGTCACGGGCAATATCTACACGGCGGGTGAGTACGCTGAGATCCTGGCCGCCGAGTTGGTGTCGGCACCGGAGCATGTGTCCACGGGCCTGGGGATCGAGGCGGGCGCCACTGTGGCGCGCAGGCACCGTGTGACGTTCGAGGGCGAGACCCCGACGGCCACGTCGTACAGCTGGTTCACGTCCGAGGTCGCTGAGGCCGCGCCGCGGTTGCTCCTGCGCGAGCGGGTGCGCGAGGGCACCACGCGCTACGTGGAGATGCAGACCGGTCGGCGTCCGCACACAGGGCGGGACTGGTGGACTTCGCGGCTGGCGACTGATGACGAACTGGAGTTGCTTCGTCTTGATGGCCCGGCGGCCGTTGCCGAGGTGCGGCATGTCGCCTATGACGCGGACGGCCGCGCACTGGCCTACGAGGTGGGCATCACGCCGTCCGGCCGCTGGTCGCGGACGGAGGAGTACTCGATGGGCGGGTGACAAGCCGTCAATCTTGCGCCGAGCCCCCGCCGTTGGCGGGGGCTCTGTCGTATCCGCATCTTGACCTGACTAGTCCACCGGTGGACTATGCATGTGTGCGGCGTCACTCCTGGAGTGGCGTGAAGGCGCCGCGCCCTGCTGTCCATACACACCGGAGGCACGATGAAAGCGGCCGACGTGGCGACCAACGCCATCGCGAGATGGCTGGCGTCCAGTATCAAGGAGCCCGTATGGGCGTACGAAGACTGGGGCCGCGGGCGGCCCGCTGTCTTGCGCTGCGGCATCCGCTTCGACGCCATCCGCATGCCGGCGCCGCTCATGCACGCGGCGCTCGGCACGACCGTGGCGGAGGACGTGCCTGCGGCGCTGGCGGACGCGCTCACCGGTCCCGTGATTGCTGATCACGCGCAATGGTTCTACGCGCTCGTCCCGGTCGGGACGTGCGAGCGCTGGCGCGAGGCGCACAGCGTCGGGCGCGGCATCGGTGCGTGGCTCGGGGTCCCCCGCCTGGACCAGCTCGGCCCGGATGGCGTGCACTGGGCCCAGCCCATCCGGCGGCCGGGACGGCTCTGCGAGCCGGACGATGTGGCGGCGTTCGTGCGCAAGGGCTCCGCGTGCCTGGCAGGCGATATCTGATGGCGTTCACGAAAGCGGGCATACGCCGCGCTCTGGCCATAGGCGCAGGGCACAAGCTCACTGCGTACCACGCGTTCATGACTCACGCGGCGAACTGCCCGCCCTGCGCGGCGCTTCAGCGCTGCGAGGAAGGTCAGAAGCTCTGGGACGCGTTCCGTCGGGCTCGCTGAGCCCCCATTGACCCCCGCCCCGGCCGGGACATCCCCTCGTGGTGGCAGCACTCCGGCCGGGGCGGGTCTTGACCCGCTGGGAGACTGAGGGCATGAGCGAGATTTGGCAGCACCAGAAGCCACCGGCGCAATGCATCAAATGTGCTGGTACGGCCCTGATTCTGTCCCATGCGATGCACCCCGAGACCGGGGAGATGCAATGGCGTCTCACCTGTCTCGACTGTCGCGTGGCATGGCCGCAGGACGATCACGGCGGGAAACCCGATGAGTACATGTGATTGGAGTGACCGTGAAAGAGCCTGAGTGCGCACGACCGCTGAGCGACTGCCCGAGCGGACATAAGAGCACCATCTCATTGCCGAACGGCAAGCAGCGGTGCCTGGACTGCGGAGCCGAGTGGTAATGAGTGAAGCACCCCGTCCGGAGATCACCGAGTCCATGACCGATCAGATGGCGTGGAACGTCATCTTCTCGCTCGCCATGGACGTGGCGGAAAAGCACGGCGCGACCATCACGGAGTCCGCGCGGGCCGTAGGCCCGTACGCCTTCGTGGAGGCTGTTCAGGCCATGGGTCATGGACTGAACGTCTCTTGGGAGGGCCGTACAGCTTGACGGGTCAAGAACACCGGAAGCCCCTGGGATCAATCCCAGGGGCTTCCGCTTGCCTATTCGCCTTCGCGGATGACTACGTCCGCCAGGACGTGCGTCTCATCCCCGTGGCGGAGGGACGACACAGCTCATCGTCCCTCCGCAGCAGCGGCGATGACCTTGATGTCTCCGGACCAGCCGTCCTGAATGCGAAGGGTGATGAGCGCGCCGCGAGACACCGGCGCCGTAATGGTGTCCCCTTCCTGCATGAGGGCCTGCTCGGCGATACGGAGCACTTCCACGTAGTCCTGGTGCATTCCAGCGGGCCAGCCGCCGGGAAGGCGCTCCATCTCCTTCTGTTCGGCCTGAAGCCGACCGGTCCACCTGTTCGCGCCGTCGCGGATCTCGTCCCACTGCGACCGCGTCAGAGTCAATGGCGTGGAAGTGCTGTTGTTGCTCATGATTCCCTCTCCTTGGATCATGCCGTACCCATACAGCATCACGTTCCCCTCACCGGTACGCCAGGTAGAGGGCCGCGAAGAGCAGGCCCACAGCGCTGCCGATGGCGCCCTCCATGAGGGACCAGGCGAGACGCCTGCCGTTCTTGCGGTTGAAGGCCGCCAGATGGAAGCGGTCCTGGGTCTGGCCCCAGAAATGCGAAAGGCCGCCTCGAAGGCGGCCAGGGGGCTTCTGATGTGTGCTCACGTCGACACCTCCGGGTCGATCAGGTCGGCGAACCAGTCGACACCGTCAGAGAAGTCAGGGGAGCGGTCTGGATTCGACCGCCGCCCCTCCTCCGCCAGCTCGCGGGCGTGAGCGGACAGCTCGCGCCGCAGGCGCTCGTTCTCCACGACAAGGCGGGAGCCCTGCCGGAGCTTCGCGGCGTCATGGCCGCGCTTGAAGGCGGCCTCGATGTGGGGCATCAGGGCGGCGAAGGCGCCCTCTCGCACGATGGAGCCGCCTGCGGTCCAGGCGTCCACAGTCGTGCGCAGTTCGGCCTTCCAGGCCGGTTGGGACATGCGTCCTCCCATGACAAAGCCCCTGGCGGATGCCAGGGGCTGGATGTTTGTGCTGGTCAGGCGGCTACGGTCAAAGTGAGTTGAATGGCGGTGCTAGGGCTCACGTGCCTTCGAGTTCGGGCCGCCGAGGCAGAACTCCGTACGCTCCCCGAAGCCCTGGCGTGCCGAGTCGTGCTGGACGATCTCGGCGTGCGCGCCGCAGTCCTTGATCAGCGCCGCCAGCTCAAGCAGGGCGGAGACGTCGTAGCGGTGGACGGCTCCGTCGCCGCCCGCCTCACGACTGACGACCAGCAGACACTCGGAGTTTCCCGGCAGGCCGAAGAACGCCTGCTTACGGCGGAGCTTGCGGCGCCAGAGATGGGTACGGGCGAGCCAGCCCAGGCAGGCGCAGATACCGGCGGCGACTACGCCGAGCACGATGGTGCGTATGTCGTCAGTCATGGGCGCGCATCGTAGCGGGGCGAGGCGAACATAGTTCGAGACGGTCCTGACGGGGCGGTGGCGCCGGCGCTACGCTGCGCGAACGGTTCTCGACTGGAGGTACGGATGCGTCGCTCCGCTGTGCGGAATGTGTCCTTGGCGGCTGTTGCCGCGGCCCTGCTCTCGGTGGGCGCGTGCGCGCCCCCCTCGGTCTCCGAGACCGGCGCACAGGCACGTCCGCCGGTCAAGACGCCGGTGGCGACGGGGTACGGGGGAGCGGTCGCGAGCGTCGACGCCGATGCCTCGGCCGCCGGTATCGAAGTGCTCAGGAACGGCGGCAACGCCGTGGACGCGGCCGTGGCCACGGCCGCCGCGCTCGGCGTCACCGAGCCGTACTCCTCCGGTATCGGCGGTGGCGGCTATTTCGTCTACTACGACGCCAAGTCCCGTACGGTGCACACCATCGACGGCCGCGAGACCGCCCCCGGGTCGGCCAACCGCTCGCTCTTCCTGGAGAACGGCAAACCGCTCCCGTTCGCGGACGCCGTGACCAGCGGTCTGAGCGTCGGCACGCCAGGGACCGCCGCCACCTGGAACACCGCGCTCGGCGCCTGGGGCAGCCGCTCGCTGTCCCAACTGCTGAAGCCGGCCGAGCGGCTGGCGACGGACGGCTTCGTCGTCGACGAGACCTTCCGCGCGCAGACCCAGTCGAACCAGGCGCGGTTCGCGGACTTCCCCGACAGCGCCGAACTCTTCCTGCCCGGGGGACAGCTCCCGGTCGTCGGCTCCACCTTCAAGAACGCCGATCTGGCCCGCACGTACAAGGAGTTGGGGCGCACCGGTACCCGCTGGCTGTACGAGGGCGAGCTGGCCCGCGAGATCGTCCGTACCGTACGCAAGCCTCCCGTGAACCCGGACTCGGGCCGCAACGCGCGCCCCGGCGATCTGACCGCGCGCGATCTCTCCGGCTACCGCACGAAGAAGCAGGCGCCGACCAAGGTCTCGTACCGGGGACTCGATGTGTACGGCATGGCGCCGTCGTCCTCGGGCGGTACGAGCGTCGGTGAGGCGCTCAACATCCTTGAGCGCACGGACCTTTCGAAGGCGACCCAGGCGCGGTATCTGCACCGGTTCATCGAGGCGAGCCGGATCGCCTTCGCGGACCGGGGCCGCTGGGTCGGTGACCCGGCCTTCGAGGACGTACCGACCGAGGGGCTGCTGTCCCAGCGCTTCGCGGACGCGCGCGGCTGCCTGATCAAGGACGACGCGGTCCTCAAGAGCCCGCTGGCGCCCGGTGATCCGAGCGATCCCAAGCCGTGCGCACCCGGCGGGACGGCGGCGCCGACCACCTTCGAGGGCGAGAACACCACGCATCTCACCGCGGCCGACAAGTGGGGCAATGTCGTCGCCTACACGCTGACCATCGAGTCGACGGGCGGCAGCGCGATCACCGTGCCCGGACGGGGCTTCCTGCTCAACAACGAGCTGACGGACTTCTCCTTCGCCCCGGCGAACCCGGCCGTCCACGATCCGAACCTGCCGGGACCTGGCAAGCGGCCGCGCTCGTCCATCTCCCCGACGATCGTGCTGGACTCCCAGGGCCGGCCGGTCCTGGCGGTCGGCTCGCCGGGCGGCGCGACGATAATCACCACCGTTCTCCAGACGCTGACCGGCCGTCTTGACCGCGGTCTGCCGCTCGACGAAGCGATCGCGGCGCCCCGGGCCAGCCAGCGCAACGGGGCGGCCACGGAGCTGGAGCCGGGCCTCTGGAACAGCCCCGTGCGTCAGCAGCTGGAGGCGCTGGGGCATGTGTTCACCCAGAACCCCGAGATCGGCGCCGCGACCGGTGTGCAGCGGCTGCCGGACGGCCGCTGGCTGGCCGCGGCCGAGAAGGTCCGCAGGGGCGGCGGCTCGGCGATGGTGGTGCGCCCGGACGGCAAGTAGGGGGCGTACGGAACGGCCTTGGGCACCCGGGTCCCGTCCCGCCGGTCTTCTTCCGGCCGGGGCGGGACCCGGGGCAGTCGGTAACGGCTGCTCCCCGGCGCGCGACCGGCGACAGGCAGAGGACCGGGCCCGGATCCGGATCCGGATCCCGAGCTGTCCGACTTCGTACGCCGTTTCCGTGCCGGTTCCTGTCCACTCAGAGTGCCGTCAGGATCCGCGGCCCGTCGTCGGTGATCGCGACCGTGTGTTCCGCGTGGGACGCGCGGCTGGAGTCCAGGGTGCGGATCGTCCAGCCGTCATGGGCCGTGAAGTGCCGGTCGGTGCCGCTCCCGATCAGCATCGGCTCGATCGCCAGCACCATGCCGTGCCGTAGCGGCATCCCCCGCCCCGGGCGGCCCTCGTTGGGCACACCCGGGTCCTCGTGCATCGTCCGGCCCACGCCGTGGCCGCCGAAGCCGTCGGGGATGCCGTAGCCCGCACGGCGGCAGACGCGGCCGATCGCATGGGCGATGTCGCCGATCCGGTTGCCGACGACGGCCGCCGCTATACCGGCCTCCAGCGCCTCGTTGGCCGTGTCGATCAGCCGTACGTCGTCCGGGCGGGCCCGGCCGACCGTGAAACTGACCGCCGCGTCGCCGACCCAGCCGTCGAGCAGCGCTCCACAGTCGATGCTCACCAGATCGCCGTCATGCAGCCGGTAGCCGTCGGGGATGCCGTGCACGATCGCGTCGTTGACGGAGGTGCAGATGACGGCGGGGAAGGGCGTGGGCGCCCAGTCGGGGTGATAGTCGAGGAAAGGCGAACCGGCCCCAGCCTCGCGCAGGACGGCGCGGGCGGTCTCGTCGAGGGCGCGCAGGGTACTGCCCACGGCCGCCACTTCCCGTACCGCTGTCAGTGCCTGTGCGACGACCCGGCCGGCGGTGCGCATGGCGTCCAGGGACGCATCGGTTTTGATCTCCACCATTCCAATAACTATACCGGTCGCCGGAGATCCGGGCACCCTTGTGCGGCGGTATTAGAATGACGGGATGGTACGTACTCCACTCACCCCCCAAGAGCACGAGCGCGGCGAGCGGCTGGGCCGGCTGCTCCGTGAGGCGCGTGGTTCGCGCAGCATGGTGGAAGTCGCCGCGGTCGCCGGGCTCTCCGCCGAGACCTTGCGCAAGATCGAGACCGGCCGGGCGCCGACGCCCGCCTTCTTCACCGTGGCGGCGCTGGCCGGGGCGCTGGGGCTGTCGATGGACGAGATCGCCGCGACGTGCGTGCTGGTACCGGTCTGAGCCCGGTCCTGTCCGTCCGGGACCGATCCGATTCCGGTCCTGTCCGGGATCGGGGAATGACGGCCCGGGCTGTCGGGCGGGGCGGGGACCGCGTAGTCTCCCGCCCGTGACGACCCTCGACGCACTCGGCCGCAGCCGCTATGTCAGCCTCACCACCTATCGCAAGGACGGTACGGCTGTCGCCACCCCCGTCTGGCACGCGGTGGAGGACGGCGAACTGTTCATCTGGACCAGGTCCGACGCCTGGAAGATCAAGCGGATCCGCAACAACAGCCGGGTCATGGTGACGGCGTGTGATGCGCGCGGGCGGATCGCGCAGGGTGCGCCGACCGCCGAGGGCACGGCGCGGCTGATCGAGGAGCCGGCGGGGCTGGACCGCATCCGTAAGCTGCTCACCCGCAAGTACACCTGGCAGTTCTGGCTGATCGACCGGCCGGCCAGGCTCGTACGGCGCGGTAAGCGTGCGAACACCGGTATCGCCGTCACCCTCTGACTCCGTGGCCCGGTGAGGTACCCGAACCGCGCCGGAAGCCTGTCCGTAGCCGCCCCGTAACACGACTGAGGTCGAATGCCAGCGGACCGGAGGGCTCCCTTCGGCGGAGCACGGCGGGGCAGGAACGGGGCCGGCGATGGCGGTGCGTCAACTTCCAGCGGAGATCGGGGCGTTCGCGCGATACTTAAGGGACTTGACGTCCCTCCTCGAACCGGAGGGCGGCTGGTACGGAGTCTTCCGCCACCGTGACCCCGATGGTCTGCGCGCGTGTTTCGACGGCATCGAGCTGCCGCCCTGGGACGTGGTGGAATCGCTGCTCCAGGACTTCGCCGCCGGACGTGAGGACCGGGTGGTGGCGGCCGAGACCGAACGGGCCGGCCGGCTCTACACGGCGTCCGCCGCCGCGCACGACCGGCGCCCCGGCGGTTCGGAGGCACTGTCCGACCGGCTGCGGCTGATGGTGCGCGAGCAGGCGCGTGCGGCGGGCCGTGCCGAGGAGTTGGTCCGGCTGCTCGCCACCGCACCGGAGCGCTCGCCCCGGGCCGAACAGCTCGCCCACGATCTCGCCTGGGTCCGCGACGACCACGCGCGCGCCTCCGCGCGCTGCGCCGAACTCCGCGCCCGGCTGGCATCGTTGGCCCCCCAGGCCCGTGCCGCCAGGCCCGGGCGCCCGCCGGCCCCGGAAGGCTGGTTCCGCGCGGAGGAGCCCTCGGTCTTCGACCGTCCGGGCGCGGAGAGGTCCGGCGGGGCGCCCGGTGAGCTGCCCGGTGCGAGGCCCGCCGAGACGTCCGCCGAAATGTCCGCCGAGACGTCCGGCAGGATGTCCGCCGAGTCGTCTGACGCTACGTCAACCAGCGTGCGGGGGACGGAATTTCCGCATGGACCGGACCGGGGCCGACCCGGCCGGGAACCAGCGCCCGAGGACCCCGTCTCCGCCGCTCCCGAAGAGGCGCCGGAGCCCGACGAGAAGAAGAAACGCATGCCCGCGCCCCGGCGCAAGCCCCGGGGCGCCCGCTTCGCCGGGCTCGAAGTCGACGACCTCGACGAGGCGGCACCCGCGCCCGCACTCCCCGTACCACCGCTGTCCGCCCCCACCTCCCCGCGCGGCGCCCGCTTCGGCGCCGCGCCCGTCGAGCCGGCCGCGCCCCGGTACTCCGCCGAGGATCTGCGGGCCGCCGCCGAGATGGTCGCCACGCTGATCCGGCTGCGCGCGGACGGCCGGACCGGCGAGGCGCATGTCGTGCTCTGCGAAGCCGCGGGCCGGCCCCCCGAACAGCTTCCGCTGCTCGCCGCCGAACTGCACCGCGCCGGGCTCGGAGCCGACTGGGCCGAACTGCTCTGGGAAGCGGCCTTCCTGCCGCCCGCACGGCTCGCCGCCGCCGCCGGGGCGCTCGCCGCCGCGGGCCGGGACGGCGACTGCGGGCAACTGCTGCGCCAGGGCGTCTCCCGTCCCGTCGAGGAGATCAGCGATGCCGTACTCGCACTCGGCGAGGCGGGCCGCGGGCACGAGGCGCGCGCGCTGCTCAGCGCCTTCGTCCAGGCCCGTACGCCCGAGGACGCGGTACTGATCGCCGCACCCGATCCGCGCCGGCTGGTCCCGCAGCTGATCGACGCCGCCCGCGCGGTCTCGGTGGCCCGTGAGCGGGATCTCGTACACGCCCTGCGGGTGGCGGGGATCGTCGCCACCTGACCGGCCCCGGACTCGGTCGGTTTGAGGCATCTTGCCCAATGTCGACCGCTCGGGTGTGAAACTTGATCGACTCTGCGGGTTAACGGCGATGGTCTTGCCCCAGTGTGAGACGGGGCTTACGTTCTCCTCCTACGCATCGAATCTACGTGCGTAGAGCTCATCGACGCACTCGCCGAAGGAGCAGCTCGTGGCCAGAGTCGTACGCGCCGCACTCGTCCAGGCGACCTGGACGGGCGACACCGAATCCATGATCGCCAAGCATGAGGAGCACGCCCGCGAGGCGGCCCTGCGGGGCGCGAAGGTCATCGGGTTCCAGGAAGTCTTCAACGCGCCCTATTTCTGCCAGGTGCAGGAGCCTGAGCACTACCGGTGGGCCGAGCCCGTCCCCGACGGCCCGACCGTCACCAGGATGCGGGAGCTCGCCCGCGAGACCGGCATGGTGATCGTCGTCCCGGTCTTCGAAGTCGAGCAGTCCGGGTTCTACTACAACACCGCGGCGGTCATCGACGCCGATGGCTCGTACCTCGGCAAGTACCGCAAGCACCACATCCCGCAGGTCAAGGGGTTCTGGGAGAAGTACTACTTCAAGCCCGGCAACGCCGGATGGCCCGTCTTCGACACGGCCGTCGGCAAGGTCGGGGTCTATATCTGCTACGACCGCCACTTCCCGGAGGGCTGGCGCCAGCTGGGACTGAACGGCGCGCAGCTGGTCTACAACCCCTCCGCCACCTCCCGCGGTCTCTCCAGCTACCTCTGGCAGCTGGAGCAGCCCGCCGCCGCCGTCGCCAACGAGTACTTCGTCGCCGCGATCAACCGCGTCGGACAGGAGGAGTACGGCGACAACGACTTCTACGGGACGAGCTACTTCGTCGACCCGCGCGGCCAGTTCGTCGGCGAGCCCGCCAGCGACAAGGCGGAGGAACTGGTCGTACGGGACCTGGACTTCGGCCTGATCGACGAGGTGCGACAGCAGTGGGCGTTCTACCGGGACCGCCGCCCCGACGCGTACGAGGGGCTGGTGCGGCCGTGACGCGTCCCCTCACGAACGATCTGTACGGCCGCCACCGCGCCGTACTCCCCGACTGGCTCGCGCTCTACTACGACGAGCCCATCGAGATCACCCACGGCGAGGGCCGCCATGTCTGGGACGCGGCGGGCAACCGCTATCTCGACTTCTTCGGCGGCATCCTCACCACCATGACCGCCCACGCGCTCCCCGAGGTCACCAAGGCGGTGAGCGAGCAGGCCGGGCGGATCATCCACTCCTCCACGCTCTACCTCAACCGTCCGATGGTCGAACTCGCCGAACGGATCGCCGCCCTGTCCGGCATCCCGGACGCCCGGGTCTTCTTCACCACCTCGGGCACCGAGGCCAATGACACGGCGCTGATGCTGGCGACCGCGTACCGCGGGTCCAGCCAGATCCTGGCGATGCGCAACAGCTACCACGGCCGGTCCTTCTCCACCGTCTCCATCACCGGCAACCGCGGCTGGTCGCCCACCGGCCTCTCGCCGCTCCAGACGCTGTACGTGCACGGCGGCGTCCGTAACCGGGGTCCGTACGCCGGGCTCACCGACGAACGGTTCATCGAGGCGTGCGTCGCCGATCTGGAGGATCTGCTCGGTCACACCCGCACGCCCGCCGCGCTGATCGCCGAACCGGTACAGGGCGTCGGCGGGTTCACCGCCCCGCCGAACGGGCTGTACGCCGCGTTCCGTGAAGTCCTCGACAGACACGGCATCCTGTGGATCAGCGATGAGGTGCAGACCGGCTGGGGCCGCACCGGCGAGCACTTCTGGGGCTGGCAGGCGCACGGCGAGAACGGTCCGCCGGACATCCTCACCTTCGCCAAGGGCATCGGCAACGGCATGTCCATCGGCGGTGTCGTCGCCCGCGCCGACATCATGAACTGCCTCGACGCCAACTCGATCTCGACCTTCGGCGGCAGTCCGGTGACGATGGCGGCCGGTCTCGCCAATCTCTCGTATCTGCTGGAGCACGACCTCCAGGGCAACGCCCGCCGCGTCGGCGGACTGCTCATCGAGCGGCTGCGGGCCATCGGCGCCGGGGTCGACTCCGTACGCGAGGTACGCGGGCGCGGACTGATGATCGGCATCGAGCTGATCAAGCCGAGCACCGGCCAGGCGGCCCCCGAGACGGCGTCGGCCGTGCTCGAAGCGGCCCGCGAGGGCGGTCTGCTGATCGGCAAGGGCGGCGGCCACAACACCACCGTGCTACGGATCGCCCCACCGCTCTCGCTGACCGTCGCCGAGGCGGAAGAGGGCGCCGCGATCCTCGAACAGGCCCTGCGCGGGGTGTAGTCGGGCCAGTCGGGAACCCGTAGCCGCGGCCTTCGGCGGACCCGTAACCGTGGTCTTCGACGGACCCGTGGCCGGGCCTTCCCCGAAGCCACAAGCCGACCGTACGAAAGGGAGCGCCACCAGCATGAGCACTACCCGCACCCTGATCCACGGCGGACTCGTCATCACCGCCGCCGACGAGATCCACGCCGATGTACTGATCGAGGAAGGCCGGATCGTCGCGCTCGCCGCGCACGGGTCCGATGTGGCCGAGGGCTGGACCGCCGGCCGGACCATCGACGCCACCGGCAAGTACGTCATCCCGGGCGGGGTCGACGCCCATACGCACATGGAGATGCCGTTCGGCGGCACCTTCGCCGCCGACACGTTCGAGACCGGTACCCGCGCGGCCGCCTGGGGCGGCACCACCACCATCGTGGACTTCGCCATCCAGTCCCCGGGCCAGGCGCTGCGCACCGGACTCGACGCCTGGTACGCGAAGGCCGACGGCAACTGCGCCATCGACTACGCGTTCCACATGATCATGGCCGATGTCAACGAGAGCTCCCTGAAGGAGATGGACCTCCTCGTCCAGGAGGGCGTCACCTCCTTCAAGCTCTTCATGGCCTATCCCGGCGTCTTCTACAGCGACGACGGCCGGATCCTGCGAGCCATGCAGCGCGCCGCGTACAACGGCGGGCTGATCATGATGCACGCCGAGAACGGCATCGCGATCGATGTCCTCGTGGAACAGGCCCTGGCCGCCGGGCACACCGACCCGCGCTACCACGGCGAGGTACGCAAGGTCCTGCTGGAGGCCGAGGCCACCCACCGGGCGATCCAGCTCGCGCGGGTCGCCGAGGCCCCGCTGTATGTCGTGCATGTCTCGGCCGAGGAGGCCGTCGCCGAACTGGCCGCCGCCCGCGACAAGGGGCTGCCCGTCTTCGGCGAGACCTGTCCGCAGTACCTCTTCCTCTCCACCGACAATCTCGCCGAGCCGGACTTCGAGGGCGCCAAGTACGTCTGCTCCACCCCGCTGCGGCCCAAGGAGCACCAGGAAGCGCTCTGGCGCGGACTGCGTACCAACGATCTCCAGGTGGTCTCCACCGACCACTGCCCGTTCTGCTTCACGGGCCAGAAGGAGATGGGCCGCGGCGACTTCTCGAAGATCCCCAACGGGCTGCCGGGCGTGGAGAACCGGATGGATCTGCTCCATCAGGCCGTTGTCGAGGGGAAGCTGACCCGCCGCCGCTGGATCGAGATCGCCTGCGCCTCCCCGGCCAGGATGTTCGGCCTCTATCCACGCAAGGGCACCATCGCGCCGGGCGCCGATGCCGATGTCGTCATCTACGACCCGCACACCGAGCAGACCGTCTCCGCCGAGACCCATCACATGGACGTGGACTACTCCGCGTACGAGGGCAAGCGGATCACCGGACAGGTGGAGACCGTCCTCTCACGCGGTGAACTCGTCATCGACCAACGGAAGTTCACCGGGCGGGCGGGACACGGGCAGTACACCCCCCGCTCCCTCTGTCAGTACCTCACCTGAGACCTAGGAGTGACCAGGCCATGGACTTCGGACTCGTCCTCCAGACCGACCCGCCCGCGTCGGCGGTCGTCGGCCTCATGCGGCGCGCGGAACGCAACGGCTTCACGTACGGCTGGACCTTCGACTCGGCCGTGCTCTGGCAGGAGCCCTTCGTCATCTACAGCCGCGTTCTGGAGCACACCACCACACTGACCGTGGGCCCGATGGTGACCAACCCGGGCACCAGAACCTGGGAGGTGACCGCCTCCACATTCGCCACACTCAACGAGATGTACGGCAACCGCACCGTGTGCGGCATCGGGCGCGGCGACTCCGCGATGCGGGTCGCGGGCCGTAAACCCAACACACTGGCCCGGCTGGGCGAGGCCATCGACGTCATCCGCGATCTGGGGGAGGGGCGCGAGGCCGTGGTCGACGGCCGGCCGCTGCGGCTGCCCTGGGTACGCGACGGGAAACTGCCGGTGTGGATGGCGGCGTACGGGCCCAAGGCGCTGGCCATGGCGGGGGAGAAGGCCGACGGTTTCATCCTCCAGCTCGCCGATCCGTTCCTCACCGAGTGGATGGTCAAGGCGGTCCGTACGGCGGCGTCCGACGCCGGACGCGACCCGGACTCCGTCACCATCTGTGTCGCCGCGCCCGCCTACGTCGGCGACGACATCGCGCACGCGCGTGAGCAGTGCCGGTGGTTCGGCGGGATGGTCGGCAATCATGTGGCCGATCTGGTGACCCGGTACGGAGAGCACTCCGGGCTGGTGCCCGACGCGCTGACCGACTACATCAAGCGGCGTCAGGGGTACGACTACAGCCACCACGGCCGGGCCGGGAACCCGTCCACGGACTTCGTGCCCGACGAGATCGTGGACCGGTTCTGTCTGCTGGGGCCGGCCGAGGCGCATATCGAGAAGCTGAGGGCGCTGCGCGACCTGGGAGTCGACCAGTTCGCCGTGTACAACATGCATGACGCGAAGGAAGCGACGATCGACGTGTATGGAGCCGAGATCATCCCCGCGCTCCAGAACTGACCCGCACGACCGCGCTCTCCTGTTCCGCGCTCTCCTCTTTCGTTCTTCTGTTCCGCGCCTTTCTGTTCCACCACCGCCCGCACGGCCTCGTTCGACGTCCCCGACACCCACCCTCGAACGAAGGGTCCCCCGCCATGACCGCGACCGTACCGCCCGCCTCCCCCGGAGATCCGATAGCCGCCGCCGCGCGGACCGACCCCGAGGGCCGCGTCGAACTCCCGCCCGGCGCGGTTCCCGACGACAGCCGCTTCGCCAACGCGGATCTGCTGCCCGTACCGTTGGCCCGCCGCCGCTGGACGACATACAACTTCGCCGCCCTCTGGGTCGGGATGGCGCACAACATCCCGTCCTGGCTGCTCGCCTCCGGGCTGGTCACCCTCGGCATGGACTGGAAGCAGGCGGTCTTCACGATCGCGCTGGCCAATGTGATCGTGCTGTTCCCGATGCTGCTGACCGGGCACGCGGGGCCGAAGTACGGCATCCCCTTCCCGGTGCTCGCCCGCGCCTCGTTCGGGCTGCGCGGCGCGAATCTGCCCGCGCTGATCAGGGCGGGGGTCGCCTGTGCCTGGTTCGGGATCCAGACCTGGATCGGCGGCCAGGGCATCTTCGTCCTGCTCGGCAAGATCTTCGGCGGCTGGGCGGAGGCGTCGAGGATCGGCGGCCAGCCCTGGACTCTCTGGCTCTGCTTCGTCCTCTTCTGGGCGCTCGAACTCGCCATCATCTACCGGGGGATGGACACCCTGCGGCGCTTCGAGAACTGGGCGGCACCCTTCGTGATCGTCGGCGCGCTGGTGCTGCTGGTCTGGATCACCATCAAGGCGGGCGGCCTCGGACCACTGCTCGACCAGCCGTCCGAGCTGGGCTGGGGCGCGGAATTCTGGCCGGTCTTCTTCCCGTCCCTGATGGGAATGATCGCCTTCTGGTCCACGCTGTCCCTGAACATCCCCGACTTCACCCGCTTCGGCGCGGGCCAACGCGCCCAGATCTGGGGCCAGTCGCTGGGTCTGCCCACGACCATGACCCTCTTCGCGGTGCTCTCGGTCTTCGTCACCTCCGGCTCGCAGGCGGTGTACGGCGCGGCCGTCTGGGACCCGGTCGAACTGGCCGCGAACACCGACAACGTCTTCGGCCTGCTCTTCGCGCTGGTGACCGTACTGATCGCGACGATCTCCGTGAACATCGCCGCCAACGTCGTCTCGCCCGCCTACGACCTCGCCAATCTCGCCCCGAAGGTCATCAACTTCCGTACGGGCGCGCTGATCACGGGTGTGGTCGGGGTCGTCATCATGCCGTGGAAACTCACCGCCACCCCCGAGCTGTACATCTTCACCTGGCTCGGTCTGGTGGGCGGCCTGCTCGGTACGGTCGCGGGCATCCTGATCGCCGACTACTGGATCGTCCGCCGCACCGTCCTCGACCTGGCCGACCTGTACCGTCCCGGCGGCCGTTACTGGTACCGCAACGGCTGGAACCCACGAGCGGTGCTCGCCTTCGCCATCGGCGGCGTACTGGCCGTGGGGGGCTCACACTCGGCCCCGGGGAAGGGCCCGTTCCCCGAGGACGGACTGATCCCCTTCCTCAAGCCCCTCGCGGACTACGGGTGGGCGGTGGGTCTGGCGGCCTCACTGGTGTTGTACGTCGCCCTTACGCTGCCGCGGTCGGCCGGCCGGTCGGGCCGGGACGGGATGACGCGGGACTGACGGGGCCCACGGGGCGGCCTGATCGGGTCTACGGGGCGGCCCGATCGGGTCTACGGGGCGGCCTGATCGGGTCTACGGCACGGGCTGACCGGGTCTACGGCACGCGGGCCGTCCACTCCGGGGTGGAGAACTTCGTCGCGGCCAGCTCCCGGGCCCGGGCCATCTCCTCGTCGGTGACCTTGCCCGTGGTCAGTCCGTAACGGCCGCGGAAGGAGTCGATCATCCGCTCGATGACGGTCTCGCGCGGCAGCCCGGTCTGGCGGCGCAGGGGGTCGACGCGCTTCTTCGCGCTCCGGGTGCCCTTGTCGGAAAGCTTCTCGCGGCCGATGCGGAGCACGTCGAGCATCTTGTCGGCGTCGATGTCGTACGCCATGGTCACGTGGTGCAGCACCGCGCCCGTACCGCTCACGATCCGCTTCTGGGCCGCGCCCGCGATCTTGCCGGCGTCGGTGGCGATGTCGTTGAGGGGCTGGTACCAGGCGGTGATGCCCATGTCGCCGAGCGCGCCGAGCACCCAGTCGTCCAGATAGGCGTAGCTGTCGGCGAAGGTGAGGCCCTTGACGAGGGAGTCGGGGACGGAGAGGGAGTACGTGATGGTGTTGCCCGGTTCGATGAACATCGCGCCGCCGCCGGAGATCCGGCGGACCACGGTGACGCCGTGGCGTTCCGCGCCCTCGGGGTCCACCTCGTTGCGCAGTGACTGGAAGCTGCCGATCACCACGGCGGGCGCCGCCCACTCCCAGACCCGCAGGGTGGGCGGGCGCAGTCCGGCGGCGACCTCGGTGGTGATGACCTCGTCGAGCGCCATATGGAGGGCGGGTGACTCCGGGGCCGCGTGGATCAGCTGCCAGTCGTAGTCCGTCCAGTCGGTGGCGTGTGCCAGCGCACGGCGCACGGCGATGGCGACGCCCTCGGCGCTGAGCCCGTACATCACGGTGCCGGGCGGCAGCGCCGCCTCGATACGGGCGGCGAGACCGGTGGCGTCGGTGTCGGCGGGGGCGCCCTCCAGCGCGCGGTCGATCGACTCGATCGCGTCGTCGGGCTCCAGGAAGAAGTCACCGGCGACCCGGACATGGCGCAGCAGTCCGTCCTCCGTGTCGAGATCGACCACGACGAGCTTGCCGCCGGGGACCTTGTACTCACCGTGCACCGTCATGCCTCCAGATCCGGCCGGGCCGTCCAAGAACCGGTGCCTGTCTCGAACCGGTGCCCGCTTCCCTCAGCGCAACGCTCACGCCGAGGCGGTTCATTCCGCCGCGTCCGGTGTACGCGCGCGGTCGGCCGCGAGGGAGTGGTCCGCCGCGAGGGACCGGAGGAAGCCGTCGACCATGGACGTCTGTACGGCGACGGGGAACCGTTCGGGGTCGAAGAGGGCCTGGACGACCAGGCCGTGCGCGAACGCGACCGCGGTGGCGGCGAGTTGGTCCGTATTCGCGCTCCCGGGCAGTTCGCCCAGGCGCCGGGCCGCCTCCAGATGCGGGCGGATCGCGGAGCGCATACGTGTGTAGCGATCGGCCTGGTCCGCGCCCAGTTCCCCGTCGGCGAGCGCGAGGTCCCAGGAGCTGACCCAGACGCGGTTGCGGGCGGTGTCGCCGGGGGTCAGCGGAAGGATGTCCAGCAGTGTCGCCCGCAGGGCCGCCAGGCCCTCGGCGGGGCGGTCGCGCCGGGGACGGTCCGCGGTGCGCTTCTCCAGGACGTCCAGAGCGTGGCCGACCAGCGCGCGCTTGGTCGGGAAGTAGTGCATGAGCATCCCGGTCGAGACGCCCATCGTGGCGGCGACGGCGCGCAGGGTCAGTCCGCCGAACCCCTTGTCGGCGAGTGTGCGCCACACGGCCTCCGATACGTCCTCGCGGCGGGCGTCACGGTCTCCTCGTGCTGGCGGCATGCCTGCTACCTTACATACCGAACGCTCGTTACGTACCCCCGTACCCCGTACCCCCGTACTCCCGTGCCCGAGTACCCGCCTTACCTCCTCACCCCACACCCCTCACCTACGTCGGAAAGAGATCACCGTGTTCGCGCTCGCCCTGGGTGACGACGCCCAGCTCCGCCCCCTCGAACCCTGGCAGGCCCCGGAGTTCCTGGCCCATACCGACCGCGCCAGACCCACCGTGGACCCGTGGATCCCCTGGGCGACGCTCAGTACCGACCTGCCCTCGGCCACGGCCGTCCTCCAGCGCTACGCCGACAACCAGGCCAAGGACGCGGCGCGGATCTACGGCATCTGGCTGGACGGCACACTGGTCGGCGGTGTCATGTTCACCACGTTCGACGCCGCCTCCGGAGTGTGTGAGATCGGCTGCTGGCTGGAGGGCGCCGCCGAGGGGCGCGGCCTGGTCACCAGGGCGTCCCGCGTGTGTATCGACTGGGCGTTCCGGGAGCGCGGGATGAGCCGCGTCGAATGGTGGGCGGCGGCGGGCAACACCCGCAGCGTCGAGACCGCGCGCCGGCTCGGGATGACCCGTGACGGTGTGCTGCGGCAGCGCTATCCGTACCGCGGTGTCCGGCACGACAAGGAGATCTGGTCGATCCTCTCGGACGAGTGGCCCTTGCGCACGGACCAGGCAACGTCGGGGCCGCGCGAGGCGGCCGCGGGGCGCCTCACTTGATAGGCAAGCCGCCACTTGCCTATCGTGTCGGTCATGGCGGATGATGTCTTCAAGGCGCTGGCCGACCCCACACGTCGGCGCATCCTTGACGAACTGGTGGAACGGGACGGCCAGACGCTGTTCGAGATTTGCGCACGGCTGGTGACCAAACACGGTCTCGGGCTGTCCCGTCAGGCGATCAGCCAGCACCTGGCCGTACTGGAATCCGTGGGTCTGGTCCTTTCGCGGCGCGAGGGCCGCTACAAGTTCCACGATCTGAACACCGAACCCCTTGAGCGCGTCATGACCCGATGGGTCAGACCCGATATACCGGAGAGCACCCCATGAGGATCCACCTGTCCAGCGTCTTCGTCGATGACCAGGACAAGGCCCTGCGCTTCTACACGGACGTGCTGGGCTTCGTGAAGAAGACCGAGGTCCCGCTGGGCGAGGACCGGTGGCTGACCGTGGTCTCGCCGGAGGCTCCCGACGGGACCGAACTGCTGCTGGAACCCGACGGCCATCCCGCGGTGAAGCCGTACAAGACGGCGCTGGTCAACGACGGCATCCCGGCCGCCTCCTTCGCCGTGGACGACGTACCCGCGGAGTTCGACCGGCTGCGCGGGCTCGGGGTGCGCTTCACCCAGGAGCCGCTGGAGATGGGCCCGGTCACCACCGCGGTCCTGGACGACACCTGCGGCAACCTGATCCAGATCGTGCACAGCAAGTAAGGCCCCGGCACGGGCGTCGGTCGCGAGCCGCTGTCACCGAGCGCCCAACACACAGGGCGAACCAGACGTCGCGGCCTGATCCGCGAAGAGCGACCGGACAGGACCTAGCGAGCGGGCTCGGCCATCAGGATGAAGTCCGCCCACCCGGTCCAGCGCACCCCCCGACGATCCGGGCTGCCGCCGCCAAGTCCACGTCCCCGCTTGGTCCACATGGCGTCAGCACCCAACTTCCCCATGAACAGGCGGCCTTCGCCCGCGTCGATGACATCCCTCACACGGATGCCCTGATCGGGACGCCGCTGAATCCCGCAGGAGCCGGCCGCGCCCTCACTCCGCGGAACCGCCCGCGCCCCGCACCTGGACCGTGCGCGCGAGTGGGTCGCCCGGCTCCACCCGGAACTGCGCCGCCAGCTCCCGGCCGGAGCCGGCCAGCACCCACTGCCGGTTCACCACCCGGCCGTCGACGGCGAACTCGTTCCTCAGGACGGGCAGTTCGGTCATCCGCGCGAACCACTCCGCCGCCCGCTCGGCGAGGAATTCCGGCGACCCGTCATCCGCGATCAGCGTTTCCAGGGTCCGCTCAAGGGTGTACAGCTGATCGTGGAATTCCCCGCCGACGAGACGCGAACCGGTGAAGAACGCGCCCACGGTCAGCACATGCTGCTCGGGCTCGGTCGTGGGATCGGACAGACCCAGGGTGACCAGAAGTTCCGTACGGTTCTCGAAGACCGCGAACGTCGCATAGGTGTCGTCGGGCTCGCAGCCCCATCCGCCGGACTCCGCCCGCTCCCGCAGCGCGGCGAGAAACCGCAGACCGTCCTCGGTGGGCTCCAGCTCCGGATCGGCGTCGAACCAGCCGCCGGACGTGTCGTACTCGCTCATCACGTCTTTCTGCCTCGCGGGGCCCGGGAAAAGGCCCGAATCGTTGTGACCGGACAAAGGGCCTGGCCCCCGTGGTCACAGAGCACCGCGGGGGCCAAGCTATCAGGGGTGAGTTACCGGAGACTCAGGGGTGAGTCACCAGAGACTGTTGAGGAAATCACCCGTCTTGCTGCCGACATAGCTCCCGGCGATACCGCCGACCACGCCTCCGACGACTCCACCGGCGGCTGTTCCTGCGCCGGGGATGATGGATCCGATCGCCGCGCCGGCCGCTGCGCCGATCTTGGCACCCGCCCAGGCGCCGGCCAGGCCGCCGCCCAGGGTGGAGCCGGCCGCCTCGCCCTTCTGGCCGTCCGGCGCGGATCAGTACGTTCTAGAGCGACTTAGGCGTCCCACTCATCTCCTTGAATGTCCTCGCTGGACATCGCTCCGCACCCCGGAAGTGCACCAAGTCACAATGAAACCCAGTACATGGTGCGGCGCCGGTCATTTGTCTTTCCGGCGGATGGGAACTTGCATCTTCTGGAGATTGGGCTTCAAACAATCCAGTCTTCGCCATATCGCGCGGGCCGCCCAGCACACCGTCTCTGACAACTGAGCCCGGTCACTGGTTGTCTGACATGCTGTTGTCCCCTTCACCTTTCGGATCCAGGTAAGTCATTCGGTCCAGGAACCTCCTTCCGAGTTCCTCCCGGTTGAACCGGGGATACAAACAGAGCGCCTCGTGGCGCACATCGTGCGTTCTATGGTCCAGAGGTGGCGGCCCAGTCGGGTCGAGGACTCGATGCCCCTGCGGGCGATGCGGTGCCTGATGCCGTGCCCGCGTAACCATCGCCGCAGGTGGTCGTAGCCGTATCCCCTGTCGGCGTGGAGCTTGTAGGGCTTGCGCCGTCGGCGTCCGCGCCGGGAGCGCATTCGTCACCGACCATCACTCTCGATCACTACGCCCACTTCATGCCAGAGGCCGGGAAGAAGGGGAGTAGGGCGATCGATAGCCTGCTGGAGGTGCGGATGGGGGGAGGGGGCTGGTCTAAACTCCCCAGATTCTCCCCAGCACCGGTCCTGAGCGTCGATCGGCCTGGGCCGATGGGCGGAAACAACTAGGTGAGAGGCCATATGTTCACTACCCGTCCCACCCTCCAGGGCACCTTCGGCATGGTCTCCTCCACCCACTGGCTGGCCTCGCAGTCCGCGATGGCCGTCCTGGAGGACGGTGGCAACGCCTACGACGCGGCCGTCGCCGCCGGCTTCGTCCTGCATGTCGTCGAACCCCATCTCAACGGGCCCGCCGGTGAAGTGCCGATCATCCTCGCGCCCGGCGGCGGCGAGGTACGGGTCCTCTGCGGCCAGGGCCCCGCGCCCGCGGGCGCGACCATCGGCCACTACCGCTCGCTCGGCCTCGAACTCGTCCCCGGCACCGGGCCGCTGGCCGCCGCCGTACCGGGCGCCTTCGACGCCTGGATGCTGCTGCTGCGCGACCACGGCACCAAGTCCCTCGCCCAGGTGCTGCGTTACGCCATCGGCTACGCGGAGGACGGCCACGCCCCCGTCGAACGGGTCGGCGAGACCGTCGAGACCGTCCGTGAACTCTTCGAGACGGAGTGGACCTCGTCCCTGGACGTCTACCTCCCCGGCGGCAAGGCACCCGCGCCCGGTGAACTGTTCCGCAACCCCGCGCTCGCCGCGACCTGGCGCCGGCTGATCGCGGAGGCCGAGGAGGCCGGCGCGGACCGGGTGGCCCAGATCGAGGCCGCCAGAGCGGTCTGGCGTACGGGCTTCATCGCCGAGGCGCTGGTGGCGCAATCCGCCCGCCCCACCATGGACACCAGCGGCGCCCGTCACACCGGCACCCTCACCGCCGCCGATCTGGCGGGCTGGTCCGCGACGTACGAGGCGCCCGTCACCTACGACTGGAACGGCTGGACGCTGTGCAAGGCGGGCGGCTGGAGCCAGGGCCCCGCACTCCTCCAGCAGCTCGCCCTGCTGCCCTCCCGCGCGGCCGAACTGCCCCGGTACGGATCGGCGGAGTACGTCCATCTCCTCATCGAGGGCTGCAAGCTCGCCATGGCGGACCGGGAGGCCTGGTACGGCGACGCCGGTGCCGAGGACATCCCGCTCGCCGCGCTGCTGTCGGAGCCGTACAACACCGCGCGCCGCGCCCTGATCGGTGAGCGCGCCTCGTACGAGCTGCGCCCCGGCAGCCCCGAGGGACGCGCACCCGCGCTCAGCGGCCATGCCACTGCCGTCGCCGCGGGCGAGCCCGGCTTCGACCCGCTCGGGATCCCCGGCGCGGGGGAGCCGACCGTGGCCAGGGACGGCGCCACCCGGGGCGACACCTGCCACCTCGACATCGTCGACCGCTGGGGCAACATGATCGCCGCCACCCCCAGCGGTGGCTGGCTCCAGTCCAACCCGGTCGTGCCCGAGCTGGGTTTCCCGCTCGGTACGCGGCTCCAGATGGCCTGGCTGGACTCCGGTCTGCCGAACTCCCTGACCCCGGGCCGCAGGCCCCGTACCACCCTCACCCCGTCCCTCGCACTGCGCGACGGCGTACCGGTGCTGGCCTTCGGCACGCCGGGCGGCGACCAGCAGGACCAGTGGCAGCTGCACTTCTTCCTGGCACTCGCCCTGCGGCCGCCCGTACGCGGCGGACTCGACCTCCAGGGCGCCATCGACGCGCCCAACTGGCACAACGACAGCTTCCCCGGCTCCTTCTACCCACGCGGCATGCGCCCCGGCAGCGTGACCGTGGAGTCCCGGATGGACCCGGAGGTCGTCGGGGAACTGCGCCGCCGGGGCCATGAGGTGACCGTCGGCGATCCATGGTCGGAGGGGCGGCTCTGCGCGGTCGCCAGGGACCCGGATACCGGCATCCTCTCGGCCGCGGCCAACCCCCGCGGTATGCAGGGGTACGCCGTGGGCCGCTGACCGTCCGGACCTCCTGCCCCTGACCGTCCTCCGCCTCCCGGACCCTCCCGTCCGCGCTCCCGGACCCTCCCGTCCGCCGGCCGTCCGCCGTCCCGTCATATGACCTGGCACGCGGCCGGTCCCCCGGGCATGGTTGGCTGGGGCAATGATCGATGACTCTGTGTACGGAACGGTTCCCCTTCCGGGGGCGGCCCGCGGACCCCGGGTGTCCGCCGTCGAGGAGGCGCTGCGCGCGGCCGCCGCCGCGGAGATCATGCCGCGTTTCCGGCAGCTCGCCGCGCACGAGATCGTCGAGAAGCACGGTCCGCACGATCTGGTGACCGTCGCGGACCGGGGCGCGGAGGAATATCTCACCGCCGCCCTCACCGCGCTGCTCCCGGGCTCCGTCGTGGTCGGTGAGGAGGCGGTGCACGCGGATCCGTCGGTGTACGACGCGCTGCGCGGTGACGCGCCCGTATGGATCGTCGACCCGGTCGACGGCACCCGCCCGTTCGTCCGCGGCGAGCGGGGCTTCTGCACGCTCGTCGCCCTCGCGCAGGGCGGCGAGGTGCTGGCGTCCTGGACGTACGCGGCGGCGCTGGACGAGATGGCGATCGCCGTACGCGGCCGGGGTGCCACCCTCGACGGCGTCCCCCTGCACTCCGGAGCGCCCGCGCCCGGCGCGGTGCTCCATGTCGCGATGTCCCACCCCGACTACACCACGGATGAGCAGAAGCACGCCCTCCTGGGGCTGCGCACCGAGGGCGTCGAAGCCCGTCCGTGCGGCTCCGCCGGGCTCGAATATCTGGGCGTGGCGCGGGGCGCGCTCGACGCGGTGGCCTTCAACTGGGAGCTGGCGTGGGACCACGCGGCGGGCCTGCTGCTGGTCGAGGAGGCGGGCGGCGCCCAGATGACGCTCACGGGCGAGCGGTTCCGCATCACCGGTGACAACGCGCTGCCGTTCACGGCCGCCAGGGACACGGCGACGGCCGAGCGGGTACGGGAGCGGCTGCTCGCCGGAGGCTGAGCACACGCACGCGGCGGGCACGGAGTGGTACCCCGTACGGGTGCGGGGGCGACGTCACGCTCGTACGCCGTCGGACCCGTACGCCGTCAGGCGCCCGTGTCCAGGACCGCGCGTACGTCACGCACCAGGGCGCCCGCCGCCTCCACCGCCGCCGCGTCCAGCCCCTGGAGTGCCGTCGCGACCCGGGGCGCGAAGTCCGGCGGGGTACCCGGCAGCGCGGCGGCCGTCGCGAGCGCGCCCTTCTCGTTGAGACACCAGACCCGGTGGTGGGCCAGGAGGGCCTGCACGAGGATTCCGAAGGCCCGGGACAGACAGAGCGACACATACAGCGCGTCGCCCCCGGCCTCGCGGGTGTCCCCGCCCCCCGGGGCGCCCCCCCCCCCAGCCCCGTTCCCCGCCGCGCCCGCCGCCTTGCGGGCCGCCGCCACCGAGAAGTCCGCCTCCCAGACCGCCTCGGCGAGCGCGGTCCGCAGCGGCTCCGGATAATCCCGCGCCGCCGCCCGCAGCGCCGTCAACTCGCCGTCCGTATCCGCCAGCACGCGGCAGAGCGCGACCTCCCCGGCGTACGCGGGTGACCAGAAGCCGAGCGGATGGCCCGGTTGCGTGCCGATCTCGAACCGGCCCTCCCGGCACTCCGCCCAGACCCGTTCCACCCGGTCCAGATCCCGCAGGATCCAGTCCACCGCGACCCCGTCGACGGAGAGCCAGGCGCCGCCGTTCACCCAGGGACCCCAGCCGCCGGGGCCCGCGACCTCCACCGGGGAGCCGGTCACCTCCGCGGCCAGCGCCGCCAGCGCGGTGACGTCCGGCTCGCCGCGGTAGTAGACGCCCAGGTCCCAGTCCGAGTCGGGGCGGTGCGTGCCCCGGGCACGGCTGCCGCCGAGGGCCACGGCGCGTACGCCGCGTACGGACATCAGGCCCGTTGCCATCGCTTCGATCGTCGTGTTCATCGTCGCGGACAGTACCGGGGTTCGGGCTGTCAGTGCCCAGGAATATCCTGGGGCTCCTTGCCATCGGCTGACAAAGGAGTCCGAAGGTGACCTCGATGCTCGATGCCGTCGTCGTGGGGGCGGGACCCAATGGGCTGACCGCCGCGGTCGAGCTGGCCAGGCGTGGATTCTCCGTGGCCGTGTTCGAGGCCAAGGACACCGTGGGGGGCGGTGCCAGGACGGAAGAGCTGACACTCCCCGGATTCCGCCACGACCCCTGTTCCGCCGTCCATCCGCTGGGTGCGGGATCGCCCGTCTTCAAGACGATGCCGCTCGCCCGGTACGGCCTCGACTGGCTCCACCCCGAGCTGCCGATGGCGCACCCCTTCGACGACGGGACGGCGGCTGTGCTGTCCCGCTCCGTCGCCGAGACGGCCATGTCGTTCGGGCCGCGTGACGCCGGTGCGTATCGCCGGCTCGTCGCCCCGTTCCTCGGCAAATGGGACAGCCTCGCCCAGGACTTCATGTCCCTGCCGCTGACCGCGCTGCCCCAGGACCCCGTCACCCTGGCGCGGTTCGGTCTCACCGGACTGCCTCCTTCCACATGGCTGACCCGCCGGTTCCGCGACGAGAAGGCGAAGGCGCTGTTCGCCGGACTCGTCGCCCATGTCATCGCCCCGCTGAACGGGATCGCGACCGGCGCCGTCGGTCTGGTCTTCGCGCTCGCCGCGCACGCGGGCGGCTGGCCGATGCCGCGCGGTGGCTCGCAGTCGATCGCGGACGCGCTCACCGCTTACCTCCGTGACCTGGGAGGCACGGTCCACACCGGATACGAGGTCAAGCGGCTGGACGATCTGCCGCCCGCCCGCGCGTATGTCTTCGACACCTCACCCACCGCCCTGGCCAGGATCGCCGGTCTCGGCAGGGCCTATGACGGGTACCGGTACGGGGCGAGCGTCTTCAAGATCGACTACGCGCTGGACGGACCCGTGCCCTGGACGGCCGAGGAGCCCAGACGGGCCGGCACGGTCCAGGTCGGACCCACCAGCGGGGAGATCGGCGCCGCGCTGCGCCAGGCCGCGGGCGGACAGGCGCCGCCGACGCCGTTCCTGATCACCGCGCAGCCCAGCCTCGTCGACCCGTCCCGCGCGCCCGAGGGCAAGCATGTCTTCTGGGCGTACGGCCATGTCCCGAACGGCTGGCGGGGCGACCTCACGGACGCGGTCGAGCGGCAGATGGAACGCTTCGCGCCCGGCTTCCGTGACCGCGTCCTGGCCCGCGCGACCGCGGGCCCGCCCGAGCTGGCGGCCCGTAACGTCAACTACGTGGGCGGGGACATCGCGTGCGGCGCCGCCTCCGGGCTCCAGTTGCTGCTGCGCCCGAAGATCTCCCTCTTCCCGTACGCCACCCCTCATCCCGCGGTCTTCCTCTGCTCCTCCGCGACCCCGCCGGGGCCCGGGGTGCACGGGATGTCCGGGCACAACGCGGCGAAGGCGGTGTGGCGAAAGCTGCGCGCAGTCTGAGCGGACTCCGGGGCCGCCGGACCCCGGGCCGCCGGACCCACCGCGCCCCCGAGCCACCGCGCCCCGAGCCGCCGATGAGCAGGGCCCGTGCCGCGCCCCTAGGTCCTGTCTTCAAAGTAGCGCCGTCCGCCCGGAGGGCGGGCTCGGCGGCGGTCGGTGCGTGCGATCGCAAGGCGGAGGGTCGCCCCAGTACTGGATGTACTGGGGTGATCCCGACAACGCGGCGAGCGTGCGTGCCGGGCGTCGCCGAGCAGGCGGGACTTTGAAGACAGGGCCTAGGAGGCCGCGAACATGACGAAGCTGACCCTTGTCCTCGGAGACATCACCCACCAGCGCGTCGACGCTCTCGTCAACGCCGCGAACTTCACGCTGCTGGGCGGCTCCTCCGGTGTCGACCGCGCGATCCACGCCGGCGCCGGACCGGCTCTCACGCTGGCGTGCCGTGAGTTGCGCGCGTCCCGGTACAGCCGCGGGCTGGCCACCGGGCAGTCCGTCGCCACCACGGCGGGCCGTCTCCAGGCCCGCTGGGTGATCCACACCGTAGGACCGCGCTGGGACAGATACGACGACCGGTCGAGCCTGCTCGCCTCCTGCTACCGCACGTCGCTGGAGGTCGCGGCCGAGCTGGGGGCGCGTACGGTCGCGCTGCCCGCGGTCTCCACCGGCAATCTCCGGTGGCCGCTGGACGACGGGGCCCGGATCGCCGTGCGTACCGTCAAGGAGACCCTCGCGGCCCGGGAAACCACGAAGGCTCCGGCGAATCGGGCCGGGGAGGGGAGGGCCGGAGGGCAGACCTTCGAGGAAGTGCGGTTCGTGCTCTTCGAACTGCGGGCCCACGCGGCGTTCGAGACGGCGCTGGCAGCCCTGGACGCGTGAGCCGTCCGAAGGCTGATGTCGGATTCCTGCCAGCCGGGAGCCCCCGCGTCACGGATGCTGGAGCCATGTACACCGATACCGAGCGCTGTGTGCGGGCCGTCCGGTCCAAGGACGCGCGGTTCGACGGCTGGTTCTTCACCGCGGTCCTGACCACGGGGATCTACTGCCGGCCCAGCTGTCCCGTCGTACCGCCCAAGGCCGAGAACATGACGTTCTACCCCAGCGCCGCCGCCTGCCAGCAGGCCGGGTTCCGCGCCTGCAAGCGGTGCAGGCCCGACACCAGCCCCGGTTCCCCGGAGTGGAACGCCCGCGCCGACACCGTCGCCCGCGCCGTACGGCTCATCCAGGACGGTGTGGTCGACCGCGAGGGCGTTCCCGGACTGGCCGGCCGGCTCGGCTACTCGGCACGCCAGATCGAGCGGCAGCTCCTCGCCGAACTGGGCGCGGGGCCGCTCGCCCTGGCCCGCGCCCAGCGCGCGCAGACCGCCCGGCTGCTGATCGAGACGACGGGCCTCCCCATGGCGGACATCGCCTTCGCGGCCGGCTTCTCCTCGATCCGGGCCTTCAACGACACCGTCCGCGAGGTGTTCGCGCTGTCACCGAGCGAACTGCGCGCACGAGGCGCACGAGGCGCACACAGCACACGCGGCGCACACGGCACACGCGGTACGGAGCCGGCGACCACGCCCGGGGCGATCTCGCTGCGGCTGCCGTTCCGGGCGCCCCTCAACCCGGACAACCTCTTCGGACATCTCGCCGCGACCGCGGTACCGGGCGTGGAGGAGTGGCGGGACGGCGCGTACCGCCGCACGCTCTCCCTCCCGTACGGACACGGCATCGTCGCCCTCACCCCGCGCCCCGACCACATCGCGTGCCGGCTCTCGCTCACCGATCCGCGCGATCTCACGCTCGCCATCAGCAGCTGCCGCCGGATGCTCGACCTGGACGCCGACCCGGTGGCCGTGGACGAACAACTGCGCGCGGACCCGCGGCTGACCCCACTGGTCGACAAGGCGCCGGGGCGGCGCGTGCCCCGTACCGTGGACGCCGCCGAGTTCGCCGTGCGCGCCGTGCTCGGACAGCAGGTCTCCACCGCCGCGGCCCGCACCCACGCGGCCCGGCTGGTCACGGCGCACGGCGTGCCGGTCGACGACCCCGAGGGCGGGCTCACCCATCTCTTCCCGGCCCCGGAGGCCCTGGCCGGACTCGACCCCGAGGCGCTGGCCCTGCCGCGCAGCAGACGGACCACCCTCACCACGCTGGTCGCGGCCCTCGCCGACGGCTCGCTCCGGCTCGGCCCCGACAGCGACTGGGACCGGGCGCGGGAACAGCTCATCGCCCTGCCCGGGTTCGGGCCGTGGACGGTCGAGGTGATCGCCATGCGCGCGCTCGGCGACCCGGACGCGTTCCTGCCCACGGACCTCGGTATGCGCCGGGCCGCGGCGGGCCTCGGCCTGCCGTCCACACCCGCCGCGCTCACCGCACGCGCCGCCGCGTGGCGGCCCTGGCGGGCGTATGCCGTGCAGTATCTGTGGGCCACCGAGGACCACGCCATCAACCACCTTCCCGCGTAAGGAAGTTCGCCATGACAGCGGAATCTGGGCAGCACATCGTCCACACGGTGATCGACAGCCCCTACGGACCACTGACCCTGGTCGCCACCGACGGCTCGCTGAGCGGCCTCTACATGGTCGGGCAGCGGCATCGCCCGCCGGAGGAGACCTTCGGGGAGCCGGACCCGGGCCCCTTCCCCGAGGTGGTGCGACAGCTCGGCGCGTACTTCGACGGTGAGCTGACCGAGTTCGATCTGCCCCTGCGGCTCAACGGCACCCCGTTCCAGCGCGAGGTGTGGGCCCGGCTCCAGCGGATCCCGTACGGCGAGACGCGTTCGTACGGCGAACTGGCCGAGTCCCTGGGCAAGCCGGGCGCCTCGCGCGCGGTGGGGCTGGCCAACGGCAAGAACCCGGTCGGCATCATCGTGCCGTGCCATCGGGTGATCGGCTCGACCGGTGGACTCACCGGCTACGGCGGCGGGCTCGACCGCAAGCAGCGGCTGCTGGTCTTCGAAGGAGCGGCGGCCGGGGCTCCCGCCACCGCCACGCTCTTCTGAACGCGCCCACCCCGGTCGGCCCGTGCCGGTCAGCGGGGGTGGAACCGCTTCAGCAGCGCGGGCAGCGCCGTACCGATCGGCTCGCGGACGATCTCGTCGGCGCGGTCGTCGTAGGGCGTCGGCTCGGCGTTGACCACGATCAGCCGGGCTCCATGGTCGGCGGCGATCCCGACGAGCGAGGCGGCCGGCTGCACCTGAAGGGTCGAACCGACCGCGAGGAACACCTCGCACGCCTTGGCGATCGCCATCGACTGGGCCAGTACCTCGGGGTCGAGCCGTTCGCCGAACATCACCGTCGCCGACTTGAGGATCCCGCCGCACTCCAGACAGGGCGGGTCCGTCTCACCGGCCGCCACCCGCGCGAGCGCGTCGGCCATGGAGGAGCGCGCGTGACACCCCGTACAGCTCACCGACCGTGCCGTGCCGTGGAGTTCGAGCACCTTACGGGCGGGCAGCCCGGCCAGCTGATGGAGCCCGTCCACATTCTGGGTGATCACCCGGACCGCCGTCCCCGCCCGCGCCAGCTCGGCCACCGCCCGGTGCGCGGCATTGGGCTCGGCGCGCAGCGTGGGGCTCTCGCTCCGCATCCGCCAGGAGCGGCGGCGGATCTCCGGATCCGTCATGTACGAGTCGTAGGTGACAAGCTTCTCGGCACTGGGATCGCGCCGCCACAGGCCGCCCGGCCCACGGTAGTCGGGGATGCCGGAGTCCGTGGAGATCCCGGCACCGCTGAGGATCGCGACGAGAGTCATGCCGCGAGCGTACGCAGCGAGGCCGGCGGCGGCGAGCGGATAACCGCCGGTCAGAGCGGATAACTCGCTGGTCAGAGCGGATTCCCCGCCGGTCAGAGCCGATTCCCCGCCGGTCGGAGCGGATTCCCCGCCGGTCGGAGCCGATACCCCGCCGGGTCAGGGACGCGGCACCAGCCGTTGGGGCCCCGCCTGCGGTACGGGCCTGACCGGCGGCGCCGGTGTCACGGGCGCGAAGGGGTTCGGGATCAGCCCCGTCCAGCGGTGCAGGACGGCGCGGCCGGTCTGCCGGGTGACGCCGTCGACCTGGACCGTACCGGCCTCGGCGACGTAGTGGCGGCCGCCGCCCAGCGAGATCAGCCCGTACTGTCCGGCCGACTCCCAGCCGTACACCCCGGACGCCGCGTCATGCAGCCCGCGCGGCAGGAGCGACAGCAACTGCCCGCGCTCGGAGGGCCGCTGGCCCGGGACGGTGCCCCACACGGGCCGCTTCGAGCCGTCGAGGACGAAGAGCGAGTAGTTCGGGAAGCCCGGCTTCGTGCCCTTGTACACGGCCATCAGCCAATTGCCGCTCTCCGCGTCGTACTCCAGGTTCTGCACGCCGTACGTGGTGTTCCCGGTGTACGCGAAGTACTTGCCGTCGGGGGAGGACGGGCCGCTCGTGTGCGGGGCGTCCTCCGTCAGCGGTCGCTCGTACCGCTTCCACTGCCGGACGTCGTACTGGAGCAGGGCCTGATTGTCGTTGTCCTGGCGGCCGGTGTGGGCGTAGACCCCGTACGCGACGGTCAGCTTCGTACCGCCCTCGCGGTCGAAGGAGGGCCCGAACGCGACGCCGTCGATGCCACTGCATCCGTACCGGTGGTCGGGGGTCTTGGCGGTGTCGCCGTCGAAGACGCCGTCCCCGTTCATGTCGGCCGTGTAGTCCTCCACGACCTCCTGGAGATGGACGGTGGAGACCACGCCGGTGGACGCGGCGTCCATGTTCATCCGCGTGATGCGGTCCCCGTCGAAGACCGCGATGTAGAACGCCTTCGCGGCCTTGTACTCCAGCGAGCCGTAGACCCGCCCGTCCTCCTCGTTGAAGTCCAGGTCACCGAGGTGGCCGGTGAAGCCGGTGACGGAGCCGAGGGGCTTGCCGGCCAGATCCGTCTTCACCAGGAGGTTGGTGAAGGAGAAGTACATACGGCCCTTGCGGCGGTCGATGGCCATGCCCTGGAGATGGCCGGACTGCCACGTACCGCCGTCGACACGGGCCGGCGGCGCGGTGGGACGGCCGGGCAGGGAGGCGGGCGGCGCGGCGGGCGGCCCGGCCTCGGAGGGGGTCACCGCCTGCGCCGTGCCGACGCCGGCGACGACGGCCGACACCACGACCACGGACATGAACAGGGCCGCGAACCGGCCGCGTGGATGCCTTCGCATGATGCCTCCGAGTCCTGGGACTCCAGGATGATGCCGGGCCGCCGTGCACGGAGGACCAACGCGGAATGAACGTGGAGGAACGCCCCTGGCGGACCGTCAACCACCCACCCGGGGCGCCGGGTTCAGGCGGCGCGCAGCGTGATGGCCTCGCTCAGCGCGGACTGTTCCGGAGCGGGCAGCCGCTTCTCGGCGTGGAGCATCCGCAGGGCGGTGGTGAGGCGTTCCTCGTCCTCGGGTGTGCCGAGGCTGCCCATATAGGCGGGGAGGAGCAGACTCAGCGCTTCGAGATCGGCGCGGGCGCACAACCGCGTCAGCAGGTCACGGACCGGATCGTCCGCCGCGGGCGCGTCGTCGGTGGCCCGCAGCCCCCTGGCGACGCAGAGCCGGACCCACTCCCGGTACGGGCCGGGCGGTACGTCGTCAAGACACCCGGCCGCCGAGCGGAAGTGCGCACGGGCCGGTCCCGGCCTGCTGAGCGCGAGTTGGGCCCGGCCCATGTTGCCGTGCAGGGAGGCGTAGAAGCCGCGGACGCGTTCGTCGCCGACCCGGTCGGCGCGGGTCAGACACTCCTGGTTCCAGTGAAGGGTCTCCTCCGGGGTCGGCTGATGGCGCGCGAGATAGTGCGCGGCGACGCATGCCTCGAAGTCGTCCCCGGCCGCTTCCCAGGCTCGGAGGAACAACGCGCGCGCGTCGGCCTCCCGGCCCTCGGTCTCCGCCTTCATGCCCTGTGCGCAGAGTTGTACGACGGGGTTCTCGGGGTCCATGTCCACTCCCTCTTTTCCCTCTTTCTTGCCGGTCAGACGGCGGCGCGGTCGAGGCTGACGGGCATCACCAGCGTGGTGAAGCTCCCCTGGTCCGCCGAGCGCACCACCACCGGCTCGGTGACGGTGGCGATCTCCAGCAGAACGTCGGGGCCGACGCTCGCCTCCAGGGCCGGGGCCAGTACGGCGGGGTCGAAGCCGATCCGCAGGGGCTGTTCGCCGTGGCGGACGGCCGGCAGCACCGTGGCCCGGGAGTGATCGGGCAGGGAGACGGCCACCTCGTCCTCGCCCGGGACAGGGTCGAGGACACGCCCTGGGGTCCGCAGGACGATCGCCGGTGTCTCGCCGCAGCCGTTGACCGCGTCGAGCAGGGCCGGCCGGTCCACGAGCAGCCGGTGCCGAGGCGGCGTCAGCGCCGACAGCATCTCGCGGTACGCGGGGAACAGAGCGGTCGAGACGGGGAGTTCACGGGAAGCGGTGCCCCCCGTCTCGTGGAGCGTGGCCCCGTCCGGGCCCGCCTCGATCGTCACGGCGGCGTACCGCACGGCCCACGCCCCGATCCCGGGCAGGGAGTCGGCGGTCAGCAGCAGTCGACGGGCGGGCCCCTCCACGGCCGCCACCGGTCTCAGGACCCGCGTCGACAGCCGGTAGCGGTCGGTGGCCACCAGCCGGACTTCGCCGCCGTCGATCTCGACGAGGACACAGCCGAGTTCCGGGTGCTCGGGGTCATCCCCGACCGCCGGCACGACCTGGCGGAACGCGCCGGCCAGCTCCACGCCCCCGAGCCGTACGAGCGTGACGGCCCCGCAATCGGCTCCGGCCCCGGAATCCGTACGCGTTCCGTTGCCGGAGAGGGACCGCAGCACCGCCTCGATCGTGGCGTCGGCCGTCCGCGTCCGGTCCCGTACGGTGTTCCGGTGCCGCTCCAGCACGGCGCGGGCCTCGCCCTCGTCGCCGTCGAGTACGACGGTGACCTCCGCCAGCGGCAGCCCCGCGGCTCGCAGGCTCCGCAGCAGCCGGGCCCGGATGTCCTGGTCGGGGCGGTAGAAGCGGTATCCCGTCGTCGGATCGACGCGGGCGGGCCGCAGCACACCGCAGTCGTCGTAGAAACGCAGTGCGCTCGGCGCGAGGCCGACGCGCCGGGCGAAGGCGCTGATGCCGAGCAGATGAGCGGTGCCGCGCGCGGTGCCGTCGGTGGTGCTGTCGCTGCTGCTGCCGGTGGTTCCGTCCGTGGAGAGGTCCATGCCGGTGATTGTCGACGTTCAGCCAACCTGAAGGTCAACTGCCCAACTCCGCGCCGGGACTCCCACCGACGCCGGTCTCACGAGGAGCCGGCCCGGTGCCCGTTCTCCAGCTCCACCGCGCCCGCGCCGGAATCCAGTACGTCGAGTGCGGCCAGTACCCGCAGCCCGAGTGAGCCCGGCAGATACGCCGGGACCTCGGCGCGGTCAAGCAGCCGCCACGACAGCAGCTCTTCCTCCTGGAGCCGGATCGCCGCCAGCCGCTCGTCGTCCAGCACCCCGCCGTCGTACAGATACGCGGCGATCGGCGGCCGGGCCTTCCCCTCCACCCAGTCGATCGCCAGCAGCCGCCCCGGCTCGATGTCGAGGCCGATCTCCTCCAGGGTCTCCCGCCGGGCGCCCTGGCGAGGGGTCTCGCCGTCGTCGGACTCGATGGTCCCGCCGGGCAGCGCCCAGCCGTCCCGGTAGTTGGGCTCGACGATCAGCACGCGCCCCGCGCCGTCCCTGAACAGCACGGCCGCACCGGCGAGGACGCGGGGGAGCCCCGCGATATACGTGGCGTAGTCGGTATCGGTCCCGGAATCCGTATCGGTGTGTGTCACACGGGTAAGCCTAGGTCGTGTCCGCGGAGCGTGTCCGCAGGCGGGGACGGGCACCGCAGGTGGGCGCCCATAGCCGCGCGACGGCGGCCTATGGGCACGGAGCCGCCGTCCGGATAGGGTCGGGAACGGCGCGACTGCCTGTTCGAAGAGCAAAGGGATACATGGTGACGGACGGAGCAGTAACGGAGGCCGCACGCGTGCTCATCGCGGCGGACAAGTTCAAGGGTTCCCTCACGGCCGTACAGGTCGCGGAGCGGGTGACGGCGGGGCTGCGTCGGATCGTCCCCGAGGTGGCGGTGGAGACCCTGCCCGTCGCGGACGGCGGCGACGGTACGGTCGCGGCGGCCGTGGCCGCCGGTTTCGAACGACGCGAGGTACGGGTCACCGGACCGCTCGGCGACGAACTGACCGCGGCCTACGCGCTGCGGGACGGTACGGCCGTCGTCGAGATGGCGGAGGCCTCGGGCCTCCAGTGCCTGCCCGACGGGGTCTTCGCGCCGCTGACGGCGACCACCTACGGCTCCGGCGAGCTGCTGCGCGCCGCGCTGGACGCGGGCGCCCGCACCATCGTCTTCGGTGTCGGCGGCAGCGCCACGACCGACGGCGGCGCCGGGATGCTCGCCGCGCTCGGCGCCCGCTTCCTGGACGCGGCGGGACAGCCCGTGGGACCGGGCGGCGGCGGGCTGCGCGACCTCGCCACCGCCGACCTCTCCGGTCTGGACGAACGGCTCGCCCGTACGGAGATCGTTCTCGCCAGCGATGTCGACAATCCGCTGACCGGCCCCAAGGGCGCCCCCGCCGTCTACGGGCCGCAGAAGGGGGCGAGCCCCGACGATGTCGCCACCCTCGACGCGGCCCTCGCCCACTACGCGACGGTCCTGGAGACGTGCGTCGGCTCCCGTGCCGCCGCTCTCGCGCTCTCGCCCGGCGCGGGCGCGGCCGGCGGCATCGGCTACGGCGCGCTGGTCGGACTCGGCGCGGGCTTCCGTCCCGGGATCGAGGTCATGCTCGACGTACTGGGCTTCGCCGACGCCCTGTCCCGGGCGACCCTCGTCATCACGGGCGAAGGCTCCCTGGACGAGCAGACCCTGCACGGCAAGGCCCCCGCGGGCGTCGCGGCGGCGGCCCGCGCGCGCCACATCGAGGTCATCGCGGTCTGCGGCCGGCTGACCCTCCCACCGGAGGCCCTGGGCAGGGCGGGCATCCGCCGCGCCTACGCCCTCAGCGGGCTGGAACCGGACCCGGCCGTCTCCATGGCACAGGCGGGCCCGCTGCTGGAACGCCTGGCGACGGAGATCGCGCGGGACTTCCTGCTCTGAACCAGGCCGGACACCAGAGCCAGGCCGGACACCAGAACCCGGCCGGACACCATCTAAAGTCGGGGCGTGCGAATACGGGAGGCACGCCCCGACGAGGCGCGGGCGCTGAGCGCGCTGGTGCTGCGCTCGAAGGCTCACTGGGGTTACGACGAAGCGTTCCTGGCCGCCTGCCGTGACGAACTGACCGTCTCAGCCGGTGAGGTGACGGCCCGTCGGATCGTGGTCGCCGAGGACGAGACGTCCGGGGAAGCCCTGGGCGTCGCCTCCCTGGAGGGCAGGGCCCCGGACGGCACGCTCGGTCTGCTCTTCGTGGAACCCCGTGTGCTCGGCCTGGGCATCGGCCGTGCCCTGTACGCCCATGTCCTGGACACCGCACGCGAGTTGGGCTTCGAGCGGCTGACCATCGACTCCGACCCGCACGCGGTGGACTTCTACCGGGCGCTGGGCGCGCGACCCGTCCCCGGCGGGGGCGCGCTGCCCCGGCTCCTGGTGGAACCGCCTCCGCGCAGGGCCTGGGTACGGGCCTGGACACGCGGTCTGCGGACCGTACAGCTCGGCAATGTGGGTGAGTTCCAGGCGCAGTTCGGCGAACTGACCCCGCTCGCGCGCCGGGCGAGCGGACACTACTCCTGTCTGGCCGCGCTGGGCAGTCCGCACCCGGCCGCGGTCGTGCTGCCCCAGACCGTGCCTCCGGGCTGGGTCGAGCTGCTGTGCCGCCAACTGGCCTGGGAATCGGTGGAGGTGTACGACGGTCTCGGCGCCGCCCACACCGCCGAGACCGCCCACACCGACGAGGCCCCGCCCCCCGGGCTCGCCGCCGCGATCCTCGCCCGCCCCGCCCTCACCCGCCGGCTGCGCGGGCTCGGGCTGCCCTTCGTACCGTGGGGCCACACCGGACCGTCCGGTGAGCTGTCCGGGGAGCCCCTGCCTCTCGGGGCGCTGCGCTATGAGTCCAAGAGCGCGGCCAACGCCCTTTTCCACCGGCTGGCCCCCGCGTACCCCGCCGTCACCGTGCCTCTTCAGCGGACGGCGGCCAACCGCCGGGAGGCGGCCCGGCTGCTCCTCGCGCGGATCCGCTCCGGTGAGGGCGGGGTCGTCAAGACGGAGCACGGCGTGGGGGGTTCGGGTACCCATGTCGTCAGGTCCGTACGCGCTCTGCTGCCGGTGCTGCGCGCGCTTCCCCGGGGCCCGCTCCTCGTGGAGGACTACCTGACGGACGACTCCGCCTCCCCTCGCCCCGCCTCCCCTCGCCCCGCCTCTCCTCGTACCGTCTCCGGTCACGGCGACCCGTCGCATGTCCTCCCGCGCGACGTCCCGCGCGACCTCACCTACGACGGCCTCGTGGACGCGGCCGGCACGGTGCACGACGTCGGGGCGGCGCGGATGGACGTGACGGACACGGCGTACCGGGGAGCGACCGTCGGCCCCGGCGCCGTCCCGGAGCAGGCCGCCTCGATCGCCCTGCGGTTCGGGCACGCCGTCGGCCTCGAACTCGCCGCGAGCGGCTACCGCGGCTGGTACGACGTCGATTTCGTGACCGCCACGGACGGCCGGCTCGCGCCGACGGAGATCAATCTGCGGCTGACGGGGCCGTCCGTCGCCTTCATCGTGAAGGCCCGCCTCGACGAGACCAGGGGCGGCGATCATCTCGTACGCTCCCTGGACCACGTTCCGCTCGGCGCCCGGCTCCCGGACGGCGAACTCATCGCCTGGCTGAAGGAACTGACGGACCGTTGCACGGGGATCGGTGCGTTGCTCGTGCCCTCGATCCCCACGGCCGCCTTCGACCCCGCCCCGTTTCTGGGCGTGCTGCTCGCCGCCCGTACGGCGGACTGTCTCGACGCGGCCGAGGCGCTGGTCCGCGGCGCGGCTCAGGACCTCGGCCGGATATTCGCCCCCGCCGGCCGGCCCGCCGGATCTATTTGTCCCGCTTCTTGACGGCGGGCAGCGACGCCACCACCCAGATCATCACGATCAGCGCCGCGATCATCAGCGGCACATTGAAGGCCCAGACGAGAGCCGCCTGCCGCGGCCAGTCCGTCTTGGCGGTCAGCCGGTAGAGGTTGTCCTGCGGCCACCAGGCCACCAGCAGATAGACGATCGCCAGATGGGCCGCGGCCGTCAGCCCCCGCGACTCGCTCCGTCGCAGCATCACCCCCCGGCCCACCGCCAGGAAACCCATCCCGACGGCGAAGGCGAGCCATTCGGCCAGATAGAGCAGGACGAACAGCGCGTTCCACGGCGCCGGCACCCCGCTCACATCCGTGGCGCCGGGGAAGATCACGCCGGTGAACACGGCGGCGAGAAAACCGGCGGAGACCCCGACCGCGGCGGCGATCGCGCCCTCGGTCGTGTCCTCGCCCGTCCCGCTCTTGCCGCTCGCTCGCACGGCCCCCGGGATCGGCGGCAGCGGCAGCTGTTCCCGGTTCACCTTCCCGGCCGCGTTCGTCGGCAGCTCTCTGATGCGCACCACCGCCTCCGGGACGTCCCCCGCCGGGACCAGGCCGGAGAGCCTGGCACGCAGGGAGGAGGCCTCCGGCGCGGCGCCGAACGGAGCCCCGGAGCTGGGCACCACGAAGGCGATCAGACGGCTTCCGGTGCGGCCCCGGTCCCCGGCGATGACCACGTCCTGGATGTGCGGGTGGTCGGCCAGCGCCGTCTCGATCCGGTAGGTGTCGACCGTCCTGCCGTCGATCGTGACCCGGTCGGCCGTCCTGCCGCGGAACTCTATCGGCCCCTCGCCCTGCCGCCGGCCCGCGTCACCGGTGGGGACCGCGTCGCCGCCCTCCGGCGGGCTGAGCCAGACCTGCCCCTTGCGCAGCTCCGCCGCGCACCCCGGGAACGGCAGCCCCAGATAAGCGGCCCGCTCCGGGTTCGCCACGGGGCCGGGCAGCTGCTCGGGCTCGAACCACGTACCGCAGCCGGCGACCTCCGTCGTCCCGTACACACTCAGCACCCGTGCCCCGGTGGCCGGCAGCAGCCCCTGGAGCCGCAGCTGCTCATCGAGTCGCAGCGGTGCGCCGCCCACCGCGAGCAGTCGCAGGGACGGCAGCTCCTCGTCCAGCAGTAGGGCGGCGGTCGCGGGGCTCATTTCGGCGACCGTGACCTGTTCCGCTGTGATCCGCTCGGCGGTGATCGGCCGTTCGGGGAGCACCAGCGTCGCGCCCGAGCACAGGGCGCGTATCCAGCCGCCGGTGAACTCGGTGGTCGCGGGCGGCGCGGTCACCAGCAGCCGGTCCTCCGGCGACAGCCCGTAGACCTCGGACCAGGCGGCGTACGCGGCGAGCAGCCGGTCGTGCCCGGTGGGGACAGCCGTGCGGCTGCCCGTCGTCCCCGCCGTGAACAGTACGGCGGCCGGTCCGCCGGGCGTCCCGCCGGCCGAATCCCGGAGGGCGGGTCCCGCGTGGGCGATGGCCGTCGCGTCGGTGTCCAGACAGATGGCCGTCCGGCCGTGGCCGTCATCGACCCGTGGCAGCAGCGATTCGTTCGTGATGACGGCCCCGGCCCGGGCGAGGCCGAGTAATCGGTGCAGTTCCTGGGCCGGAGTGCTCGGGTTCAGCACGGCGTACGCGTGGCCCGCCTTCAGTACGGCGAGGATCGACACCAGCACCTCGGCCGGGCGTCGCGTACAGATGGCGACGGTGGATCCGGAATCCGGCAGTCCGGCGTTCGTGGTGAGATAGGCCGCCAGCTGTCCGGCGTCGTCGTTAAGCCGCTCGTAGTTGATCCGGTCACTGTCGGTGATGGCGGCGATATGGTCGGGCGCCCGCCGTGCCCGTTCCTCGAAGAGCTGATGTATCGATCCCCCAGTCATGGCGGTCGATCATTCCAGAGGGGCGGGGCCCGCGGAAGGGGGAGTACACGGGGAAGGGCCCGGACGCGCACAGGCGTCCGGGCCCTTCACGATCATTCGCCGTACGGCGACGGTCCCCTCTACGGCAGCTGCGCCGCCCGTGCCTCACGATGCGCCGCCCGTGCCTCGCGGCGGTTGTCGCGGAACGTGTTCACGCGCCGGGCCGTGGCGAAGAGCGGGATCACCGCTCCCGTCACCACCTGGAGCGCACAGCCGGTCTGGAGCAGCAGCTGACCACCCGGCGCTTCGAACGCCCAGGCCGCCAGCAGCCCCATCGCGGCCACGATCCAGCTGAGCATCGCCACCGCGAGGATGCCCCGCGGCTTGGGGTACTCGACCCGGCTCACCATCAGCCAGGCGACCCCGACGATGGCGAGCAGAGTCGGGATGAAGGGCAGCTCAAGCAGGACGATCGAGATGACCGTCAGGGCGCCGAAGGGGCTCGGCATCCCCTGGAACATGCCGTCCTTCATCGTCACGCAGGAGAATCTCGCCAGCCGTAGCACGACGGCCAGCAGGACGACGATCGCCGCCAGCGCGGAGACCCGTTGATGCGCGTCGTCCGCCACCATTCCGTACACCAGTACGAAATACGCCGGGGCGAGGCCGAAGCTGATCAGGTCGGAGAGGTTGTCCAGCTCCGCGCCCATCGGCGAACTGCGCAGCTTGCGCGCCACGAGCCCGTCGAAGAGGTCGAAGATCGCCGCCGCCAGCATCAGGATCACGGCCGTCGCGGCGGAGTGCCGCGCCATGCCGCTCTCGTCGCTGCCCGTGAGATGCGGGATGAGGATGCCGGTGGTGGTGAAGTAGACGGCCATGAAGCCGCAGGTGGCGTTACCGAGCGTGAGGGTGTCCGCTATCGACAGCCGCAGTGAGAGCGGCATGTCTTCCGCGTCGTCCTCCTCCTCGGCCTCGGCCTCCGTGGCCCAGCCGGCTTGCGTGTCGGGATCAATCACGGTCAATTCGAGTCACCCCTGCGGTCGTGGTCTGACCGACCTCGACTGCCACATCGACACCTTCCGGAAGGTAGATGTCGACACGCGAGCCGAACCGGATCAGGCCGATGCGCTCGCCCTGTTCCACCTTGGTCCCCTGGGGCAGATACGGGACGATGCGCCGGGCTACCGCGCCGGCGATCTGCACCATCTCGATGTCGCCCAGTTCAGTGTCGAAGTGCCAGACAACGCGCTCGTTGTTCTCGCTCTCCTTGTTGAACGCCGGAACGAATCCGCCGGGGATGTGCTCCACGGACGTCACGGTTCCCGCGAGGGGTGCGCGGTTGACATGGACGTTCAGCGGGCTCATGAAGATGGCGACCCGGGTGCGCCCGTCCTTCCACGGCATGATGCTCTGCACCACACCGTCGGCCGGGGAGATGACCCGGCCCTGGGTGATCTCGCGCTCGGGGTCGCGGAAGAACCACAGCATGCCCGCCGCGAGCGCGGTGGCGGGCACAGCGAGGACCGCTGCGCGCTTCGAGTGACGTGCGCGGACAAGACCGATCGCCGCGGTGGCGACGGTCGGGAGGAGCCACGGCGATGCTCCGCGCGCGAGGCGGACGCGGCCGCGTGGTGCAGAGGTTTGGCTGTGGGGCATGGATGACCTTCGTAGCGGATGATGCCGCGCTGGCAACGGGGGGACGGCAGCGGCTTTCCAGCGATGGTACTGGTTTCGAGCCGCAACTGAGCAAGCCAGGGCCCGAGTCGAGCGGCTTGAAGCATGCGCCGGAGGGTGACCGGGTGTGATCTTCTTCGCCATTAAACGCCAATAAAAGCGACAATCAACCCTGGAACCGATACTCCTCCAGCAGTCGGCGGCCGATGATCATTTTCTGGATCTCGGCGGTACCCTCGCCGATCAGCAGCATCGGCGCCTCGCGGTAGAGGCGCTCGATCTCGTACTCCTTGGAGAAGCCGTAACCGCCGTGGATACGGAAGGCGTCCTCGACGACTTCCTTGCAGTACTCGGAGGCGAGGTACTTCGCCATCCCTGCCTCCAGGTCGTTTCGTTCCCCGGAGTCCTTTTTGCGTGCCGCGTTGACCATCATGGCATGGGCGGCCTCGACTTTCGTCGCCATCTCGGCCAGCTTGAACTGGATCGCCTGGTGCTGGGCGATGGGCTTGCCGAAAGTGTGACGCTGCTGGGCATATGAGACGCCGAGCTCGAAGGCGCGCTGTGCGACGCCGCAGCCACGCGCCGCGACATTCACCCGGCCGACCTCGACGCCGTCCATCATTTGGTAAAACCCTCGGCCGGTGGACCCGCCGAGCACCCGATTGGCCGGAATGCGTAGTCCGTCCATGATCAGCTCGGTGGTGTCGACCCCCTTGTAGCCCATCTTGTCGATCTTCCCCGGGATGGTCAGACCGGGCCGCACCTCGCCGAAGCCGGGCTCCTTCTCGACCAGGAACGTGGTCATCGACTTGTGCGGAGCCGTGCCTTCCGGGTGCCCCTCGTCGCTGCGGCACAGCACGGCGACGAGATGGGACGTGCCGCCGTTGGTCAGCCACATCTTCTGGCCGTTCAGTACATACGAGTCGCCGTCCCTGATCCCCTTGGACGTGATCGCCGCGACGTCCGAGCCGAGATCGGGCTCCGACATCGAGAACGCGCCACGCACCTCGCCGGCGGCCATCCGGGGCAGGAAGGCGGCCCGCTGCTCCTCGGTGCCGTGCTGCTTGAGCATGTACGCCACGATGAAGTGGGTGTTGATGATGCCGGAGACGGACATCCAGCCCCGGGCGATCTCCTCCACGCAGAGCGCGTAGGTGAGCAGGGACTCGCCCAGACCGCCGTACTCCTCGGGGATCATCAGCCCGAACAGGCCGAGCTCCTTGAGGCCCTCGACGATCCGGTCCGGGTACTCGTCGCGGTGCTCCAGCTCGGTGGCGACCGGGATGATCTCCTTGTCGACAAAGTCCCTCACGGTCGACAGGATCTCCCGCTGAATGTCGGTCAGCCCGGCTGTCTGGGCGAGTCGGCTCATCTCTCTGTCACTTCTCCCGCAGCTCGGGGCGGCCGGGCTGTTCGCCGCCGCGTTCCTTGATGTACGCCTCGGTGGGGACCATCACCTTGCGTCTGAACACGCAGACCAGCGTCCCGTCCTGCGTGTAGCCCCGGGTCTCCACATACACGATTCCGCGGTCGCTCTTCGAACGCGACGGCGTCTTCTCCAGTACGACCGTCTCGCCGTAGAGCGTGTCCCCGTGGAACGTCGGCGCGACATGCCGGAGCGACTCCACCTCCAGATTGGCGATGGCCTTCCCGGAGACATCCGGCACCGACATGCCCAGCAGCAATGAGTAGACGTAGTTGCCCACGACGACGTTCTTCCCGAAGTCCGTCGTCTTCTCCGCGTAGTTGCTGTCCAGGTGCAGCGGATGGTGGTTCATGGTGAGCAGACAGAAGAGATGGTCGTCGTACTCCGTGACCGTCTTGCCCGGCCAGTGCTTGTAGACCGCGCCGACCTCGAACTCCTCGAAGGTGCGTCCGAACCGCATCGTCATGCCTCCGGCGCTTCGAACGAGGTGGTACGCCGCATCCCCGCGGCCCGGCCCTTGCCCGAGATGACCAGTGCCATCTTGCGGCTCGCCTCGTCGATCATCTCGTCGCCGAGCATCGCGGAGCCCTTCTTGCCGCCCGCCTCCGACGTGTAGTACTCGTACGCGTCGAGAATCAGCTCGGCGTGGTCGTAGTCCTCCTGGGAGGGCGAGAAGATCTCGTTCGACGCCTCGATCTGGCCCGGGTGCAGCACCCACTTGCCGTCGTAGCCCAGCGCCGCGGCCCGGCGTGCCACCTCGCGGTAGCCGTCCACATCGCGGATCTGGAGGTAGGGGCCGTCGATCGCCTGGAGATCGTGGGTACGGGCCGCCATCAGAATGCGCATCAGAATGTAGTGATAGGCGTCCGCGCCATAGCCGGGCGGCTGCTGGCCGACGACGAGAGACTTCATATTGATGGAGGCCATGAAGTCGGCGGGACCGAAGACGATCGTCTCAAGGCGCGGCGAGGCGGCGGCGATCCCGTCGACGTTCACCAGCCCCTTGGCGTTCTCGATCTGCGCCTCGATACCGATCCTGCCGACCTCGAAGCCCATCGTCTTCTCGATCTGGGTGAGCAGCAGATCGAGGGCGATGATCTGCTGGGCGTCCTGGACCTTCGGCAGCATCACGCAGTCGAGATTGTGTCCCGCGCCCTCCACCACCGTGATCACATCGCGGTAGGTCCAGTGCGTCGTCCAGTCGTTGACCCGTACGACCCGGATCTTGCCCGTCCAGTCGCCCTTGTTGAGCGCGTCGACGATGGTGTGCCGGGCGCCCTCCTTGGCGAGCGGCGCGCAGGCGTCCTCCAGATCCAGGAAGACCTGGTCGGCCGGCAGCCCCTGGGCCTTCTCCAGGAAGCGCGGGTTCGACCCCGGTACGGCGAGACACGAGCGGCGCGGACGCAGCCGGTTCGCGGCGGTTGTGGCCGTCTCGGTGGTGACAGGCGCGGTCATGCGGGGACCTCCCATGGGTCGAGCTTGTTCGCTGTGCGGATCTCGTCGACGATACGGCCGATGATCTCCGTGATCCCGAAGTCCTTCGGGGTGAAGACGGCGGCCACTCCGGCCGCCCGCAGCTCCTCGGCGTCGGCGTTCGGGATGATCCCGCCGACGATCACCGGAATGTCGCCCGCGCCCGCCTCGCGCAGCCGGGTCAGGACCTCGGGCACCAGCGCGGCGTGCGAGCCCGACAGGATCGACAGGCCCACGCAGTGCACGTCCTCGGCGAGCGCGGCACTGACGATCTGTTCGGGCGTGAGCCTGATGCCCTGGTAGACCACCTCGAAGCCGGCGTCGCGGGCGCGGACAGCGATCTGCTCGGCGCCGTTGGAGTGCCCGTCCAGACCGGGCTTGCCGACCAGCAGCCGCAGCCGCCGCCCGGTGCCGCCCGGGGCGCCGGACGCGGAGGCCAGCTCCTCGGCGGTACGGGCCACCTTCTCCCGTACGGCCGCGAGCGCGGTGCCCGCCTCCGCGGAGACCGCGATCGGGGCGCCGCTGACGCCCGTGGGCGCGCGGAACTCGCCGAAGACGTCCCGCAGAGCCCAGGACCACTCGCCGGTCGTCACCCCGGCCCGCGCGCACTCCAGGGTGGCGGCCATCAGATTGTCGGTGCCCGCGGCGGCCTTCTTCAGGGCGGTCAGCGCGTCGGTGGCCCGTGCCTCCTCGCGGCTGACCCGCCAGTTCTGGAGAGCGGTCACCACCCGGGCCTCGTTCGCCGGATCGACCGTCATGATGGCGGTGTCGAGGTCGGCGGTGAGCGGGTTGGGCTCCGTGGACTCGTAGCAGTTGACGCCGACGATCTTCTCCTCGCCCGACTCGATCCGCGCCCGCCGCTCCGCGTGCGAGGAGACCAGCCGCGACTTGAGATAGCCGGACTCGACGGCGGCCATCACCCCGCCCATCGCCTCGATCCGCTCGATCTCCGCGAAGGACTCGGTGACCAGGTCCGCCACCTTGGCCTCGATGACCCGCGAGCCCTCGAAGATGTCCGCGTACTCCAGCAGATCGCTCTCGTGCGCCAGCACCTGCTGGATACGGAGCGACCACTGCTGGTCCCAGGGGCGGGGCAGCCCCAGCGCCTCGTTCCAGGCGGGCAGCTGCACGGCACGGGCGCGGGCGTCCTTGGAGAGTGTCACGGCGAGCATTTCGAGGACGATCCGCTGGACGTTGTTCTCCGGCTGCGCCTCGGTCAGCCCCAGGGAGTTGACCTGGACGCCATAGCGGAAGCGGCGCTGCTTGGCGTTCTCGATGCCGTACCGCTCCTGGGTGATCCGGTCCCAGATACGGGAGAAGGCCCGCATCTTGCACATCTCCTCGATGAACCGGACCCCCGCGTTGACGAAGAACGAGATCCGGCCGACCACATCCCCCCTGCGCTCCTCGGGGATCCGACCGGACGCGAACACCGCGTCCAGTACGGCGATCGCAGTGGACATCGCGTACGCGATCTCCTGGACCGGGGTGGCCCCCGCCTCCTGGAGGTGGTAGCTGCAGATGTTGATCGGATTCCACTTGGGGATGTGGTTCACCGCGTAGGTGATCATGTCCGTCGTCAGCCGCAGGCTCGGCGCCGGCGGGAAGACATGCGTCCCGCGCGAAAGGTACTCCTTGACGATGTCGTTCTGTGTCGTCCCCTGGAGCCGGCCGATGTCCGCGCCCTGCTCCTCCGCGACCACCTGATAGAGCGCCAGCAGCCACATGGCGGTGGCGTTGATGGTCATCGAGGTGTTCGTACGTTCGAGCGGGATGTCCTGGAACAGCCGGCGCATGTCGCCGAGGTGGGAGACCGGGACCCCGACCCGGCCGACCTCGCCGCGGGCGAGGACATGGTCGGGGTCGTAGCCGGTCTGCGTCGGGAGATCGAACGCGACGGACAGGCCCGTCTGCCCCTTGGCGAGATTGCGCCGGTACAGCTCATTGGACGCCTCGGCGGTCGAGTGACCGGCGTACGTCCGCATGAGCCAGGGCCGGTCCTTCTGACGATCAGGCATGTAAGAAACCCTCAGCTGTCACGGGTGTGGGGGGCCGTCCGCGCCGCTGAAGCGTCGCGGAACAGATTGATGGCGTCGAGATGGCGTGCGCGCAGCTCCTGGTCGCGCACACCGAGGCCCTCGCGCGGTGCCAGCGCCAGCACGCCGACCTTGCCCTGGTGGCGGTTGCTGTGCACGTCGTGGGCGGCCTGGCCGGTGTCCTCCAGCGCGTACACCTTCGACAGGGTGGGATGGATCTTCCCCTTGGCGACCAGCCGGTTGGCCTCCCACGCCTCGCGGTAGTTGGCGAAGTGCGAGCCGACGATCCGCTTCAGTGACATCCACAGATAGCGGTTGTCGTACTCGTGGGTGTAGCCGGAGGTGGAGGCGCAGGTCACGATCGTGCCGCCCTTGCGGGTCACATACACGCTCGCGCCGAAGGTCTCGCGTCCCGGGTGCTCGAAGACGATGTCGACGTCCTCGCCGCCGGTCAGTTCGCGGATGTGTTTGCCGAAGCGTTTCCACTCGCGTGGATCCTGGTGGTGCTCGTCCTTCCAGAACCGGTAGTCCTCGGCGCCGCGGTCGATGATCGCGTCGGCGCCCATCCGCCGGCACAGCTCCGCCTTCCGGTCGCTGGAGACGACACAGACCGGGTTCGCGCCGCCGGCCAGCGCGAACTGCGTGGCGTACGAGCCGAGTCCGCCGCTCGCGCCCCAGATCAGCACGTTGTCGCCCTGCTTCATCCCGGCGCCGTTGCGGGACACCAGCTGGCGGTACGCGGTGGAGTTGACAAGACCGGGGGCCGCGGCCTCCTCCCAGCTGAGGTGCCTGGCCTTGGGCATCAGCTGATTGGACTTCACGAGCGCCAGCTCCGCCAGACCGCCGAAGTTGGTCTCGAAGCCCCAGATCCGCTGCTCGGGGTCGAGCATCGTGTCGTTGTGGCCGTCGGACGACTCCAGCTCGACGGAGAGACAGTGCGCGACGACCTCGTCGCCCGGATGCCAGGTGTTGACACCCGGCCCGGTGCGCAGCACGACGCCGGACAGGTCCGAGCCGATGACGTGGTACGGCAGATCGTGCCGTGCGGCGAGTTCGCTGAGCTTGCCGTACCGCTCCAGGAAGCCGAAGGTCGGCAGCGGCTCGAAGATCGAGGTCCAGACGGAGTTGTAATTCACGGAGCTGGCCATGACGGCCACCAGGGCCTCGCCGGGGCCGAGTTCGGGCACCGGGACCTCGTCGAGATGGAGCGACTTGCGGGGGTCCTTCTCTTGGGTGGGGAGGTCGGCGAACATCTCCGTCTCGTCCTTGTGCACGGTCACCGCGCGGTACGAACCGGGCAGCGGCAGTGCGGCGAAGTCGGCGGACGTACTGTCCGGTGACAGGATCGCGTCCAGGATTTCCTTCACGGTGTTGCCTCCGGCGAAGCTGAGGGTGCGAGATGCGAGGGGGCTGCCTGCTGGTGCGGTGGAGGTGTGCCGTCGGTTCGGCGGGTGCGGGTGCTGATCGAGCTCGCTTCGTGCTGATCGGCGGCGCCGGGTGGGCGCGGAGGTGCCTGTGACGCAGGCGTCCTGGCGCACAAGCGAGATGGCTTGCGGGAACAGCCGGACAACTTCACGGTATGGCACCCCGTGACAGCTGGCAAGGCACTGGGTGCCAACAATTTCCCTCGTTTGTCACCCGCACGGCACGCATGAGCAATGTCTACCGCTCATTCGGCGACAAATATCACCGGACGCGGTCAAGCGAGCGCATGGCGTAGGCGGGCGCCGGCGGACGAAAGCGCACCGGACCTCGTGATCCGGTGCGCCGGGTGATGACCGGGGACCGCTCAGGCGTTCCTGAGCGCCTGCCTGATGGTGCGCATGACCTCGTCCAGCGGGGCGTCGGTGTGCGCCACCGCCACCAGAACGTCGCCGGTGGTGCGCGCCGAGGCCGCCACATGCTCCGGCTTGCCGCCGATGGTCCGGCCCGCGCCGATGCCCGTACCGAAGGTGTCCCGCACGATCGCGAAGGCGTGGTCGAGCTGTGCCTCGACATCGCCCTGGCCGCCGGCCCGCAGCCAGCGGCGCAGCACATGATTGTGCGCGGTGACGACCGCGGAGGCGGCCACCTCGGCCAGCAGCGGGTCGTCATTGCCGTCGGTGTGGTCGCGCTCGTCGAAGTGGCCCAGCAGATAGCGGGTGAACAGCCGCTCGTAGCGGGCCACCGAGGCGATCTCGCGCTCCCGGAGCGTGGGGACCTCACGGGTCAGCCGGTAGCGCTCCACGGAGACCGCAGGGGAGGCCGCGTACATCCGCATGACCTCCTTGATGCCCCGGCAGACCGTGTCGAGCGGGTGCTCATGGGCGGGGGCGGCGTTGAGGACCGCCTCCGCCCGTACGAGGGTGTCGTCGTGGTCGGGGAAGATCGCCTCTTCCTTGGAGCGGAAGTGCCGGAAGAAGGTACGGCGGGCCACCCCCGCCGCCGCGGCGATCTCGTCGACGGTCGTCGCCTCGTACCCCTTGGTCGCGAACAGTTCCATGGCCGCGGCCGCCAGTTCGCGGCGCATCTTGAGCCGTTGGGCGGCGGCGCGGGTACCGGCGGCACTCTCCGGAACGTCGGTCCTGGAGTTCGTACGGGAGGACTTGGCGGGCTGGGACATGAGGTGAACGTACTGCATCGGTGCAGGAGAGCGCGCCTGCGGGGCCGGGCCGCCGGCCGTACCGGACGCCGCCTTGTCCGGCGTCCGGTCCGATGGACCGAGCAGCCCGCCCCGGCCCGCGCCGGTGCGGGGGTCGGCTCCGGCGCCGGCGTAAGCGCCGGAGTCAGCGCCGGGCATATTCGCGGAAGCCGCGGCCCGTCTTGCGGCCGAGGCAGCCCGCGGCCACCAGATGTTCGAGCAGCGGCGCCGGGGCCAGCCCCGGGTCCCGGAAAGCGCGGTGCAGGACCCGTTCGATGGCCAGCGAGACATCGAGGCCGACCACATCGAGGAGTTCGAAGGGCCCCATCGGATAGCCGCCGCCGAGCCGCATCGCGGCGTCGATGTCGTCCAGCGACGCGTAGTGCTCCTCGACCATCTTGATCGCGTTGTTCAGATACGGGAAGAGCAGCGCGTTGACGATGAAACCGGCGCGGTCGCCGCAGTCCACCGGGTGCTTGCGGACGGCCGTGGACACGGCGTGGACGGTGGCCACGGTCTCGTCGGAGGTGAGGACCGTACGGACCACCTCGACCAGCTTCATCGCCGGGGCCGGATTGAAGAAGTGCATTCCGACGACATCCCGCGGGCGCGAGGTCGCGCGGGCACAGGCGATCACCGGGAGGGACGAGGTCGTGGTGGCCAGCACCGCGCCCGGCCGGCAGACCTTGTCGAGTGTGGCGAACAGCCGCTGCTTGACCTCCAGGTCCTCCGCCACGGCCTCGACGGCGAGATCCACCTCGGACAGCGCGTCGAGCGAACCGGCCGGGGTGATCCGCGCCAGCGTCTCGGCCCGCGCCTCCTCCGTCATCCGCCCCTTGTCGACCGAGCGGGCCAGGGACTTCGCGATACGGGACAGGGCGCCCGCCGCCTTCTCCGGGCCACGGGCGGCGAGCACGACGTCGTATCCCGCCTTGGCGAAGACCTCGGCGATACCGCTCGCCATCGTGCCCGAGCCCGCCACCCCCACCGAACGGACGGAACGCCCGGCGCCGCCCTCCCGGCCGGGCCGCGGGGTGAGCGCGTCCGGCACGGCCGTGCCGCTGCCGGGCGCCTCGTACGTATAGAAACCGCGCCCGGACTTACGGCCGGTCAGCCCGGCCTCGCTGAGCTGGCCGAGCACCGGCGCGGGCGCGTGCAGCCGGTCGTGCGACGCCGCGTACATCGCCTCCAGCACGGTACGGGCGGTGTCGACCCCGATCAGATCGAGCAGGGCGAGCGGCCCCATCGGCAGTCCGCAGCCCAGCCGCATCGCGGCGTCGATGTCCTCGCGGGAGGCGTACTTCGCCTCGAACATGGCGGCGGCCTGGTTGAGATAGCCGAAGAGCAGCCCGTCCGCCACGAAACCGGGCCGGTCGCCCACCGCGACCGGCTCCTTGCCGAGCTCCCGGGCGAGCGCCGTGACGGCCGCGACCGCCTGCGGCGAGGTGAGGACCGAGGAGACCACCTCGACCAGCTTCATCGCCGGCGCGGGGTTGAAGAAGTGCAGACCGAGCACGCGCTCGGGGTGCGCGGAGTCGGCGGCCAGCCGGGTCACCGACAGCGCGTTGGTGCCGGTCGCCAGGATCGTGGTGGGGCTGACGATCGTGTCCAGCGCGCGGAAGACCCGCTGCTTCGTCTCGTACGACTCCGGCACGACCTCGATCACCAGCTCGGCGTCGGCGGCGGCGCGCAGATCGGAGAAGGTGCGGAAGCGCGCGAGCGAGGTCCGCCGCTCCTCCTCGGTGAGCCGCCCCCGCTCCACGGCCCGCGCGGCGGACGTGTCGAGCGCCCCGGCGGCCCGGACGGCGGCGGCGTCGCTGATGTCGATACCGATGACCTCGTGTCCTGCCCGGGTGAGGATCTCGGCGATACCGGTGCCCATCGTGCCGAGGCCGACGACGGCGATGGTGGAGAGAGGGATGTCCATCACGGGACTCCAGGGGATGAGGGTGACGACTGAGGGCGCGCGGCGAGCGCCGGGCGCGCGAGAGCGTGCGGGTCGCGGTGGTGCGGCGGTGGTGCGGCGGCGGACTCTGTCCCGGAGTCACGCCGTACATCCCCGCTGAAGGCCGTACGCCGTACCGGCCGTACACGGCCGTGCTGAACCGACAGCAGCGCTCACGACGGCTGCGTCACCAGGCCGTCGAAAGCCGCGGAGGTTATCCGCTCATCTGAGGCTAACCGACGAGTAACGAGCGCGCCATATCTGGGACGCTGTGTGCTGGGTCACGGACGGCCGGAATCGCTCGTTCAGGCGCGAAGTGGCCGGTGGGGCAGGCTACTTGGTGCCCACAGCGATACCCCGGATCGATACGCTGGAGAGATGGACGAGGACTTCCGCTCGCTCGCGGACCGGGTGCGGGACGAGTCCCGGGGCTCCGACGCCTGCGAGCGGCTGATCGCCACCGAGGATTCCGAGGCCCTGGCCGATGTGCTCGTCGCGCCCGAACAGCCCCTGTGGGCACGGGAGATCGCGGCGTTCAGACTCGGCTGCTCGGGGGACCGGCGGGCCTTCGAGACACTGGTGCTGCTGCTCAACCACCGGGATCCCGAGCGCTGTGTCTCCGCCTCGTACGCGCTGGCACGGCTCGGCGACCCGCGCACCCCCAGAGCCGCCGCCGCGCTCGCCACCAACGGGCTGCGCACGGCCTACGCGCTCCACCCCGTACGGCTGCTCACCGAACTGCGCGCGCCCGAGTCCGTACCGGCGCTGATCAGCACACTGGAACGGCTGCTGGCCCCCGGCGAACCGTACTGGCGGGTGGCGCTCGCCTGTGTCGAGGGGCTGGGACGGCTCGGCGACGGCCGGGCGCGCCCGGCCCTGGAAGCCGCCCGGTGTCACCCGAGGCTGGCCGCCGCCGCGGCCGCCGCGCTCAGCCGCCTCGCGTAACGCACCTCCGGTACGGACACCCCGCCCACCTCGAACGGCTCGGCCGCTCCGTCCGGCGCGAACCCCGCCTTCGCGTAGAAGCGCCGGGCGCGCTCGTTCCCGGCGAGGACCCAGAGCCGCATGTCCTGGTAGCCGGCCTCGGCCGCCCGGGTGGTCAGCTCGTCCAGCAGCGCGCGGCCGGTCCCGGTGGAAAGCCGCTCCGGCGCCACATAGAGCGCGTACAGCTCGGCGGACCCGGCAGGCGCGTCCGCGTCGCGGCCCGGCCCGTAACAGCCCCATCCGGTCACCCGGCCCGCGTGTTCCGCCACCAGATTGACCACCCGGCGCCCCCCCTCGGCGAGATGCGCGCGACGTCTCACGGCGTCCTCCTCGACGCTCATCGCGTCGAGATACGCCCGCGGTATCAGCCCGGCGTACGCGTGGCGCCAGCCCCGCACCCGGACCGTCGCGACCGCCTCGCAGTCGTTGACGGTCATCTCCCGGACAGGGACCGTCATCGCACGCGCTCCGGTGCGACTCCGGCGGGGGAGCGCAGATGAGTGAGTTCCGTCATGGCTTCATCCTCGCCGACGCCACTGACAACGGACCACGAGGGGCCACCGGGTCAGTATCCGGTCGGGCGCACCAACCCCGTCTCGTACGCGAAGACCGCCGCCTGGGTGCGGTCGCGCAGACCCAGCTTGACCAGGATCCGGCTCACATGGGTCTTCACGGTCTGCTCCGCCACCACCAGACGCCCGGCGATCTCCGCGTTGGACAGGCCCTGCGCGATCAGCGACAGGACCTCGGTCTCGCGTTCCGTCAGGTCGCCGACGCGGCTCTTGAGCGGGGCGCGGGGGGCGCCCGTCATCCGGGAGAACTCGGCGATCAGGCGCTTGGTGATGTTGGGGGCGAGCAGGGCGTCGCCGTCCGCCACCACCCGTACCGCCTGGGCGAGTTCGGCGGCGGAGGCGTCCTTCAGCAGAAATCCGGACGCGCCCGCGCGCAGCGCCTCGTACACGTACTCATCGAGGTCGAACGTGGTCAGGACGAGGACCTTGACGGTGGCGCCGGGCGGTTCCGTGATGCGGCGCGTCGCCTCGATACCGCCGAGTCCGGGCATCCGTATGTCCATCAGGACGACGTCGGGGGTGAGTTCGGCGACTTTGGCGATGGCGTCGAGGCCGTCCACGGCCTGGCCGACGACCTCGATGCCGGGCTCGGCGTTGAGCAGCACCGTGAAGCCCTGGCGGACCATCATCTGGTCGTCGGTGATCAGAACACGGATGGTGCCGCTGGTCATGCGTCGTCCTTCGTGGAAGCGGGCAGAGCGGAACTCGCCACGGGGAGCGTCGCGGTCACCTCGTAGCCACCGTCCGGCAGCGGCCCGGCGGCCAGTTCGCCGCCCAGCATGGCAGCTCGCTCGCGCATGCCGAGCAGCCCGTGTCCCAGGCGCTCGGCGGGACCGGCGACCCCGTGCGGCGCGGTGTTGGTGACCTGGACCGTGACGACGGACGGGTGGTACCCGATCGTCACCCGCACCTCCGCCCCCGGCGCGTGGCGCATCGCGTTGCTGAGTGCCTCCTGCACGATACGGAACGCCGAGAGCTCGACGCCCGGCGGTAGTGGCCGTGGCTCTCCCGTGGTCCGTCCGGTGACGGTGACCCCGGCTCCGCGCACCGTGCCGACCAGCTCGTCGAGCCGGTCGAGGGTCGGCTGCGGGGCGTGTCGTACGCCCTCCGACAGGGCGTCCTCGGAGCGCAGTACGCCGAGCACCCGGCGCAGTTCGGTGAGCGCGTCGACCGCGTTCTTCCGGATGCCCGCGAGATTCTCCTTCAGCTCCTCGGACGGGTTCTCGACCAGGTGCGGGGCCACCTGCGCCTGGATGGAGATGACCGACATGTGGTGGGCGACCACGTCGTGCAGCTCGCGAGCGATCCGATTGCGCTCTTCGAGCAGGGTGCGCTTGGCCCGCTCCTCGGCGGTCAGTTCCTCCTGGACGACCAGTTCCGTACGGGCCACCCGACGGCCGCGCAGCAGAGCGCCGACCACCACGGCGACCGTGAGGACCGCGGCGACGGGGCGGAAGTCGCCGGGGCGGCCGGAGAACAACGGGCCGCAGACCAGTCCCGTGAGCGCACTGATCACCAGCACCTCGCCCGAGGCCCGGGGGCGCACCCGCAGCGCCACCAGGAACAGCACCCCGGCATGCATGGCGAGTTGGGTGCCGGTCCAGGGGAACATCGTGCCGACGACGAACGGGTCCGCGAACCGCGCGAGCCCCACCATCGCGGCGATCGACGCCCACCAGGCCAGGATCGGCCGGAACAGCGCGCCGATGAGCGCCGCCGACTGGACTCCGGCGAGCACCAGAGCGGTGGGTACGCCCATCCGGTACTGGAAGGCGTACTGGTTCGTGTTGATGGCGAGGAGGAGCACCGCTCCCAGCACCAGCGGTACCGCGAGCACCGGCAGCCAATCCAGCCAGCGCTGCCGCCCCACGCGCCGCAGTGGGGCGGCGGCCGACGTCAGCAGGTCCTCGCGCAGCGCGCGCGCCGCCGCTCGCAGGAGCTTCACCACATCCCACTTCACGGAATTCACCCTAGACACGCCGCACCGTCGCCTCCTGGGCGGGACGCCCCTCGTACACGATCCGGCCGCTCCCCCGCGGCGCCCGCCTCTGTTCGTACGTACGGAACGCCGTCCAGCACACCAGCAGAGCCACCGCGAACACCGGCAGCCAGGCGAGCCGGGCGAGCACCCAGCCGGGCCCGTCGGGCGCGGTGTGCAGACCGGGCAGCGGAGCGCCCGCGAGCAAGCCGAGGGCGGTGACGGCGATCATCGCCGTCTGGTGCCAGAGGAAGACCGTCATCGCCGACATATTCACCAGCGCCACCGCCGCCCAGGCGGCGGGCCGCGCGACCAGCCGGCGCAGCGGGCCGAGCAGCAGCAGGGCCGCCCCGCACTGGGCGAGGCCGAAGGTGACGGCCGCGAGGGTGGGCGGGTTGAGGTTGGAGATCCCGGCGCCCGGCACCCCGACCATGGAAGCCGGGTAGCCCGCCCACAGGACGAGACAGACGCCGGCGGCCCCACCACCCGCGAACAGCGCCCATCCGGTCGGGCGCCCCGGCAGCCCGCGCCGCGCCCACCGCGCCCCCAGGCAGTACGGCACCAGCCAGCCCGCGGCCAGATTGACCCAGCCGAGCCAACGGGGTGCCTCGAAGCCGAACCGGAACAGGTCCACGTACAGCACCACCGCGAGCGGCCACAGCGGATGCACCCTCGCGACCAGCGGGGTCGCCGCCGTCAAGGCCGCGAAGACCAGGAGGAACCAGAGCGGCGACAGCACCAGCTTGAACAGCGTCTGTACGGTATCGAGCCCAACGCCCGAGGCGAGCATCACGCCCGCCGCCACCGCCCACACCACCAGCACGGCGGCGACCGGCCCGAACAGCCGCGCCATCCGGGCGCCGAGCCACTTCCCGTACGCCGTACCCCGGGCGCGCGCCGACGCGTAACTCCGCGCGCCCACCTGCCCGCCGACCAGGAAGAACACGGCGAGAGTCTGGAACACCCAGGATATCGGCGTCAGTTGGGGCAGGAACTGGAGCGGGCTCGCGCCGCGCACCGTACCGCTGTCGGCGACCAGGGCGGTCACCAGCCAGTGGCCGAGCACGACACCCAGGATGGACAGGGCGCGCAGGGTGTCGACGGCGCGGTCGCGGTCGGGCGGGGTGGCGGAGTCGATCCGCCGGATCAGCTCACGCATGGCGGCCGCCCTCGGACGGGGGCTGTCCCGAGACGATCCGGGCGAGGTTCCGCAGGGACGTGGACCCCGGCTTCAGGTAGTCGCTGTGGCCGCCGCCGCCCGCGTCGAAGGCGCGCGCGCCGAACGCTTCCGACACCGGGTCGGTGCCGAACCCGACGGTGGTGAACAGGAGCGGGAGCCGCACATGCGGCACGTCGGCGATCCAGTCATCGGCGCCCCGGCCCGCCCAGACGGTGGCCCGGGTGCGCAACTGGCCGACGGTGTCGACGCCGGTGCCGGGGCTCCCGTACAGGACGATGTCCGCGACCGGCAGGCCCGAGGCGGCCCGCGCGCAGACGACCGACCCGTAGGAGTGACAGAGCAGGGAGATCCGGGCGGTGGGCCCAGGCCCTGTCCGGCCGATCTTGCCGGGCGTCGTCGAGCAGGCGGGACGTTGAAGACAGGGCCTGGCGGCGCTCAGCTCACGTACGAAGCGCTGGAGACGGGGAGCCGCGTCGACGGCCCGCCCTGGGGTCAGCACCTCGGCGCTCACCGTGCCTGGCGTCTCGAAGCCGAGCCAGGCGATGACGGCGGCTCCGTCGCCCAACTCCCGCTGGAGCGTGGCGGCTCCGGCCCGGAAACGCCCGTACGCGTCGAGGCTGGTGTCCGAGCCAGGCACCAGCACGGCGATCCGCTCGGCGCGCGACAGATCGCCGAAGACCTCGGCGGCGCGGCCGCCGTCGCGGCCGTCGAAGGTGAGGAACCGGCGCGCCGGGTCCGCCATGGCGCGCAGCGCGGCGGCCCGCCTCCGGTCGCCGTGGTCGGCGGCCATGCGGCCCGCCGCCCGGATTCCGGCGAGGTTGACGGCGTACCGCTCGGCGAGGGCGGCCGGCGTCGCGGCCCGCAACGGAGCGAGGACGACCGGCGCGGGAGCGGGGACGGCGGCGGGGCGGGCCGCGCCCGACACCGGCACCGCCAGTGACGCGGTGATGAGCGCGGCGAGCAGAGTGCGGTGCCGGCGGCCGTTGCTGCGCGGTCCGCTGTCGCGCGGGCGGGACTCCATGGTGGATGGTCCTCACTTACCGAAGGGCGTGTGTGCTTCCGGTAAGGAAGTTATGGATCGGGCCGGGTAGCCGGCGTCCCGCCGGGGAGCGCACCGACCGCGTAGCTCCGAAGTACTACGGGTAGCACGGGCGATGCGGAGGTCACAGCAGCGTGAGCTGGGTGGCGCCCGGTGCGGGGCCCGCGGCCACCGGCCTGATCGGCAGGCCCGGGAGGTCCGGGTCCCGCGGCACGGTGATCCGCCGGGCCTCGCCCCGGCTCGCCGGACCGATGCCGAACTCGTCGGCCAGTTCATGCACCTGCTTGGTTATCCGGCGCTGGTACCACTTGGGCGCGTACGCCCCCTCCGCGTACAGCCGCTCGTACCGCGCCACCAGATGGGGGTGGTGCCGTGTCAGCCAGGCCATGAACCACTCGCGCGCGCCCGGCCGCAGATGCAGGACGAGCGGGGTCACGGAGGTGGCGCCGGCGGCGGCGATCGCGCGTACCGTCGCGCGCAGTTGGTCGGGACCGTCGCCCAGGAAGGGGATCACGGGCGCCATCAGCACCCCGCAGCCGATGCCGTTGTCACTCATCGTCCGTACGACGTCGAGACGGCGCTCGGGCGAGGGCGTGCCCGGTTCGACCGTGCGCCACAGCTCCTGGTCGACAAAGCCGACGGAGACCGAGACACCGACCTCCGTGACGGCGGCGGCCTGCCGCAGCAGTTCGAGATCGCGCAGGATCAGTGTGCCCTTGGTGAGGATGGAGAAGGGGTTCGCGTGGTCGCGCAGGGCCGTGATGATGCCCGGCATCAGCCGGTAGCGCCCCTCCGCCCGCTGGTAGCAGTCGACATTCGTGCCCATCGCGATATGGGCCCCCTGCCACTGGCGGGAGCCCAGCTGGCGGCGTACCAGCTCCGGTGCGTTGATCTTGACCACGATCTGGGAGTCGAAGCCGAGCCCCGTGTCGAGGTCCAGATAGCTGTGGGTCTTGCGGGCGAAGCAGTAGACACAGGCGTGTGTGCACCCCCGGTACGGGTTCACCGTCCATTCGAACGGCATACGGGACGCGCCGGGCACCCGGTTCACGATCGAACGGGCACGGATCTCGTGGAAGGTGATGCCGCGGAATTCGGGCGTGTCGAAGGTACGGGTGGTCACGGCGTCCGTACCGAAGAGCGTGATGTCCCCGGTCGGCCCGGTCTGCCCGGTCGTCGAGGCGTTCTCGACCAGATTGTCCCAGCGCATGGGTGCCTCCTCGGTAGCACTGACCACAGAATAGAACGCATGTTCCCTTGATCGCCGCAACCACGATTTGGGCGGGCATGCCGGAGGGTGGTTGGCTGGCCGCACCCCACCGGAAAACGAGTGCTGGAGGAAGAGCCATGGCGCAGGTCGAGGCCACGACGGAGCGAATCATCGCGGCGGACCCGGAGACGGTGTTCGATACTCTGGCCGACTACGAGAACACCCGCGCGAAGCTTCTGCCCGGGCACTTCAGCGAGTACGAGGTGCGGGAGGGCGGCGACGGCGAGGGCACCCTGGTCCACTGGAGGCTCCAGGCCACCAGCAAGCGCGTCCGCGACTGTCTGCTGGAGGTGACCGAGCCCAACGACGGCCGGCTCGTGGAGAAGGACCGCAACTCCTCCATGGTCACCACCTGGACCGTCACCCCCGCCGGTGAGGGCAGCTCGAAGGCCGTCGTGACCACCGTCTGGGACGGCGCGGGCGGCATCGGCGGCTTCTTCGAGCGGACCTTCGCCCCCAAGGGCCTGGCCCGCATCTACGACGAGGTGCTCGCCAGGCTCGCCAAGGAGACCGAGAAGGGCGGCGCCGCGTAGGGCATGTCCCCCCGGATCGAGGCTGGTTGAGGCCGGCCCCGGCGGATAGTTGCCGGGGTCACCGTTTCGAGTGGTTTTCCCCGCGGCGCCGTAGCGTGCCCCCGCACGACGCGTCGCGGGAAAGCCCCTGATGAGCGCCTCGGCGTCAGCTCCACCGGTCAACCCGCCCCCGTCACAACCCCGTTCAGGGGAGAGCGGCCCGCTTGCTCCTGCTTGGCGCGCAATGCGAACAATGACGCCGCGCAGGTGTGACGAGGGGAGCAGTACGTGGGCGGGACCACTCTGGTGAAGGACGTCGGAAACGGCGTCGGAAACGGCGTCGGAAACGGCGTCGGGAACAGCGTCGGCAACGGCGTCGGGCACGATGCCGACGAGGCCGCACAGGCCGCGTCGCTGCCCACACCCGCCACGGCGGACCCGCCCCCGCCCCCGCCCGAGGGCGGCGCGGCCCCCGCCGAAGCCCTCAGCCCCCGCCGGGTGCGACTGGTCTTCGTCGGGCTGATGCTCGCCCTGCTGCTGGCCGCGCTGGAACAGATGATCGTGGCCACCGCGCTGCCGAAGATCGTCGGTGAACTCCAGGGCCTGGACCGGATGTCCTGGGCGATCACCGCGTATCTGCTCACCGCCACGGTCGGACTGCCGATCTACGGCAAGCTCGGCGACCTCTTCGGCCGCAAGGGCGTCTTCCAGTTCGCCATCGTCGTCTTCGTCATCGGCTCCGCGCTGGCCGGCTGGTCGCGCACCATGGACGAACTCATCGCCTTCCGCGCCATCCAGGGCATCGGCGCGGGCGGGCTCATGATCGGCGTCCAGGCGATCATCGCGGATATCGTGCCGCCCCGGGAGCGCGGGCGCTTCATGGGGCTGATCGGCGCGGCCTTCGGTCTCGCGTCCGTGGCCGGTCCACTGCTCGGCGGATTCTTCACCGACCATGTCTCCTGGCGCTGGTGCTTCTACATCAATGTGCCCTTCGGTCTGGTCACGCTCGCCGTCGTCACCGTCGTACTCAAGCTCCCCAAACCCACCACCCGTGCCCGTCTCGACGTCCTGGGCGCGCTGCTGCTCGCCGCCTCGTCCACCTGTCTGGTGCTGCTGACCAGCTGGGGCGGTACGGAGTACGCCTGGGGCTCACGCGTCATCCTCGGACTGGCCGCGGGCGCCGCGGGAACGGCCCTGCTCTTCCTGGTCGTTGAGCACTTTGCCGTCGAACCGATCATTCCGCTGCGGCTGTTCCGCGACTCCGTCTTCAATATCACCGGCCTCGTCGGGGCGGTGGTCGGTGTGGCGCTGTTCGGCGCCGCCAGCTATCTGCCGACCTATCTCCAGATGGTCGACGGGGCCAGCGCCACCGAGTCCGGTCTGCTGATGCTGCCCATGATGGGCGGCGTCGTCATCGCCTCCATCGTCTCCGGCCATCTCATCAGCCGTACCGGCCGCTACAAGATCTATCCGGTGCTCGGCGGGGCACTCTCGGTGGCCGGGATGTGGCTGCTGTCCCGGCTGGACACCGACACGTCACAGCTGGAGTGCGGGATCGCGCAGGCGATCCTCGGCCTCGGGATGGGGCTGGTGATGCCCGTACTGATCCTCGCCGTGCAGAACTCCGTACCACCCGCCGACCTCGGCACCGCCACCAGCGCCAACAACTACTTCCGGCAGATCGGCGGCAGTGTCGGAGCCGCGATCTTCGGCACGCTCTTCGCCAACCGGCTCGCCGACGCCCTCGCCGACCGTGTCCCCGCGGGCAGCGGACTCCCCGACGCCGAGTCCATCACCCCGCAGGCGGTCCACGCGCTGCCGCCCGCGCTGCGCGACGGCTATATCCAGGCGTACGCGGACGCCATGCCGCGGATCTTCCTCTATCTCGTGCCGGTGCTCGTCCTCGGCCTGTTGATCGCCTTCTTCCTCAAGGAGAAACCACTGGTGTCCCAGAACGTCTCGGCCGCCGAGTCCGGCACCGTCCCCGCCGCGCGCAGCGCCTCCGCCCCCGGCATCCCCGCCGCGCCGGCGCCGGCCCCGTACATCTCGGGTGTCGCGGTGTGCGGCACCGTGCAGCACTACGACGGCTCCACCGTGCCCCGCGCCGCCCTCACCCTCATCGATGTCCACGGCAAGCAGATCGGGCGCGGCGCGAGCGGTGAGGACGGACGGTACGCACTGAGCGTGCCGGGCTCCGGTTCGTATGTGATGATCGCGGCGGCCGGCGGGCATCAGCCCCAGGCCGTCACCGTGACCGTCGGCGAACGCCCCGTCGAACTGGACGTGGTCCTCGGCGGCGCCGGGCGGCTCGCCGGGGCCGTGCTCACCGCGGACGGCACGCCGGTACGGGACGCCGCCGTGACCCTCACGGATGTACGGGGCGAGGTGGTGGCGAGCACCCGCAGTGGGCGCGAGGGCTCGTATGTGATCTCGGAGCTGGTGGCGGGCGAGTACACCCTGGCCGCGAGCGCCCCCGCCTTCCGGCCCGCCGCGCTGCCGGTCAGTGTGCAGGCGTCCCGGGAGACCAGGCAGGACATCGAGCTGGCCGGCGGGGCGGTGCTGCGCGGCACCGTACGCGCCGGGGGCGGCCGTCCCGTCGAGGACGCCCGGGTCACCCTGCTCGACGCGGCGGGCAATGTGGTGGACACCCTCACCACCAATACCGACGGCACTTTCCGGTTCGTTGATCTCTCCTCGGGTGAGTACACGGTGATCGCCGCGGGCTATCCGCCGGTCGCCACCGTGCTCCAGGTGGCGGGCGGCGGACGTACCGAACGCGATCTCCTGCTCGGCCACGAGGACTGACTGAATTTCAGTCAATAGGGGGTTGTGCGCGGGCGCACTACTGATTAGTTCATTGCCCGGCGCATCCCCCGCGCAGGGCCGTACCGTGGAGGGCGGAGCCGCGGATCCTGGCGGCAGGGAAGGAGCCTCCCACCCATGGACAGTGGTGTTCCGCCGGGACCGTCGCGGCAGCGGCCCGCCGCGGACGGCCGGATTCCGCTCGCTGTGGTCGTCGTGGACGGGGACGGCCTGGTCTCGCACTGGTCGACCGGCGCACGGAGACTTTTCGGCCATTCGAAGGACGAGGCGATCGGTCAGCCCGCCACTGATCTGATGCCGGTCGCCGGTGCCCTCGCCGCGGAGGAACGCGGCGTGGCGCACGGCATGTACGACACCGACACCGACCCCGTCACCGAGGGCGGACCTGAGCTGCACGGCCGGGGCTCCTACGCGACCGCCGGGCGCGCGACGCTCTCGGAGCGGGGGCGCGACCGGCTCGACGTGGTGTGGTGGGCGTATCCGCTGATCGGCCCGGGACCCGGGCGTCATCTCGTACTCGCCGCGAACACGGTCCAGTTCAAGCGGGACGACGCCGACGGCCGGGCCGACACCCGGCGGATCTCCCCGGTCTTCGCCCTGCACGCCGAGCTCCCCGGCGCCGAGACGCTGGCCCGGCGGCTGCCGGACATTCTGCCGAACATGGGCCCGGCCGAATCCAGTCGCATCGTCGCGCAGGTACTCGACCTCGGCTATCCGGCCCTGGAGTTCAGCCACCACGACCGGGTGCCCGTCACCCCCGACTGGGGTGTGCCGAGGCGGCCCGAGGGCCGGAGCGGTGTGACGGAGCCGGTGGCCGGGGGCGGGGAGTCCCGGCGGCGGGCGGCGCCCCGTCCGGAGCTGGACCTCGAATACGCGGCGGTGCGCGAGCGGTTGGAGTTCCTGAACGAGGTCAGCGGCCGGATCGGCTCGTCCTTGGATCTGGCCCGTACCGTCCGCGAGGTCACCAGCGCCGCCGTGCCCCGCTTCGCCGACTTCGCGGGGACGCATCTGCGCGCCGCCGTACTCGCCGGGGAGGGGTTCCCGGACGGACCGCCCGACGCGACCACCGTCTGGCACCGGGTCTGGGTCGAGCACAACGACGAACCGGGCCGCTGGGACGACACCGTGCCCGTCGGCGAGGCCATAGCCTTCCCCGAACACACGCCGTTCTTCCAGTGCATGGTCACCGGCGAGCCGGTGCTCATCCCGCGGCTCAGCGAGGAGGCGGGCGACCGGATCTCGGGCGAGTTCGAGAAGCGCGATCTGCGCCCCCTGATCAACAACCGGTCGATGCTCCTCGTCCCGCTGAAGGCGCGTGACGTGGTGCTCGGGTTCATGGTGCTGATGCGACGGCCCGACCGGCAGCCGTTCGACGGCATGGACCGGACGACCGGTGCGGAACTCGCCGCCCGCGCCGGGCTCGTACTCGACAACGCCCGGATGTACACGTACCAGGAGAATGTCGCCGAGACCCTTCAGGACAGCATGCTGCCGCGGGTCCCGCCGCACATGGCGGGGTGCGACATCGCCACCCGCTATCTGCCGGGCACCCGGCTCGGCCGGATCGGCGGCGACTGGTTCGACGCCGTCAAACTGCCCGGCTCGCGCACCGCCCTGGTCGTCGGCGATGTGATGGGCCATGGGCTCAACTCCGCCGCGATGATGGGGCAGTTGCGCACCGCCGTACAGACCATGGCGGCCATGGAGGTGCCGCCCGCCCAACTGCTCCGCAATCTGGACGACTTGGCTCAGCGGCTCGGCGAACTGTATCTGGCGACCTGTCTGTACGCGGTGTACGACCCGATCAGGTCCGAGCTCCAGATCGCCAACGCCGGGCATATCCCGCCCGTGCTCGTGCGTGCGGAGGACGGCAGGGCCGAAGTGCTCGAACTGCCGACCGGAGCCCCCATAGGGGTGGGCGGAGTGGCCTTCGAGACCGCGACCGTGAAAGCGAGGCCCGGCGACCGGCTGGTGCTCTGCACCGACGGTCTGGTCGAGGTGCGCGGGGCGGACATCGGGGACGGCCTGGCCGCGCTCTGCGCCTCCGCCGCGCACCCCGCCGCCTCGATGGACGAAGCCTGCGACACCATCATCCGCGCGCTCAACACCCACGAGGGGCGCAAGGACGATGTGGCGCTCCTGATGGCCAGGCTGAACGGCATCCCGGACAGGGACGTCGCGGAGTTCCACCTCGCCCTGGACCCGCGCGAGGTGGCCAGGGCCAGACGGCTGGTGCGCGGGCAACTGCTCGACTGGGAGCTGCCGGCAGCGGTGGAGACGGCCCAGTTGATGGTCAGCGAACTGGTCACCAACGCCATGAAGCACGCGCGGTCCCGGCGGGTCGGGCTGCGGCTGGTCCGTACGGACGCGCTGCTGTGCGAGGTCATCGACGACGAGCCGGCCCCCGCCGCCCTGCTCGACGCGGGCCGGGACGACGAGTTCGGGCGCGGACTGCGCGTGGTGAGCACGCTGGCCCGGGAGTGGGGCACCAGCAGCTCGGCGCACGGCAAGACGGTCTGGTTCGAACAAGCTCTCGCGCAAAAGGCGCGGGCGCGGTCGAACGGAAGCTGAAAGAGCGAACGGAAGCCGAAAGAAGCGTCCGCCCTCTTCCCCGCCGCCCCGCCGGGACGGTAGTCCGGTCTTCCACCGCTCGCCTTCGGCGGGCCGGAACAGGGGAGGCCCGTACATGGATGTGTCGCAGCGGTACCGCGAGGCATGGGAAGGCTTCTGGGCGAAGACCTCCGATACGCCGGGCGAGGCGATCTGGGACTCCGACCCGTCGTTCACCTCCGTACCGGACAGTGAACTGCTGCTGCCGTACGCCGACGCCACCCTGCCCGTGGTCGACCTCGGCTGTGGCAACGGCACCCAGACCCGCTATCTGGCCACCCGCTTCGCGCGGGCGATCGGGGTGGACCTGTCGTACGCGGCGATCGAGCACGCGCGGCGCGCCGACACCGGGAAGGCCGCGGAGTTCGAGCAGATCAATCTGGTGGACCACGACGCGGTGCGGGCGCTCCGGGAGCGTACGGGCGACACCAATGTCTATATGCGCGCGGTCATCCACCAGAGCGAGCCCCAGGACCGGCCGGCGGTGGCGCGCGCGGTCGCGGAGCTGCTGGGGGAGCGCGGCCGGGCGTTCGTCGCCGAACTGACCAGTGCCTCCAAGGTGGTCCTCAAGGAAGCCGCGGCGGGGCCGGGCGGCCCGCCCCCCAAGCTGCGGCGGGTCTTCGACCACGGACTCAAGCCGGCCGGCGCCGGGGACGAGGAAGTGCCCGAGCTGCTGCGCGCGGCGGGGCTGCGGATCCTGGCGGACGGGGACACCGCGCTGGTCCAGACGGAACGGCTGCCGGACGGCACCCGGATCGATCTGCCGGCCCGGTGGTACATCCTCGCCCGCGAGTGAGCCGCGCCGCTTCCCGAGCCCCGACTTCGCTGAACGGCCGCCGAGCCGCCCCGGAATTGAGTTGCTGTCCGGGGCGGCTTCTGCTGTACTCCCCGCGACAGCCGATTGATCAAGGAGAAGATTATGCGCCGAGCGTCTATGCCCATCCAGAAGGTCACCATCACCTATCTAGAGGACATGACGCTCCATGAGTACGTTGAACCTGGGAATTCTGGCGCATGTCGACGCCGGTAAGACAAGTCTGACCGAGCGGCTGCTCTTCACCGCCGGTGTCATCGACGAGATCGGCAGTGTCGATGACGGCAGCACCCAGACGGATTCCCTGACGCTGGAACGACGGCGCGGCATCACCATCAAATCCGCCGTCGTATCGTTCGTCGTCGGCGACACCACGGTCAATCTGATCGATACCCCCGGCCACCCGGATTTCATCGCCGAAGTGGAACGGGTCCTCGGCGTGCTCGACGGCGCCGTGCTGGTCATCTCCGCCGTCGAAGGCGTTCAGGCACAGACCCGGGTGCTCATGCGGACGCTGCGGCGGCTGCGCATTCCCACCCTGATCTTCGTCAACAAGATCGACCGCACCGGCGCGCGATACGAACAGGTACTGCGTGGCATCGCCGAGAAGCTTTCCCCGTCGGTGATCGCGATGGGCTCGGCCACCGGTCTGGGGACACGCGACGCGCTGCCCGTGCCGTACGGCGCCGGCGACGCCGCGTTCACCTCGGGACTCGCCGAGCTGCTCGCCGACCACGACGACGCCCTGCTGGCCGCGTACGTGGACGACGCGGCGGCGCTCCCGTACCACCGGCTGCGCGAAGAGCTGGCCACCCACACCGGACGGGCGCTCGTCCACCCGGTCTACTTCGGCTCGGCGATCACCGGCGCGGGCGTGGACGCGCTCATGGCCGGGATCAAGGAGCTGCTGCCCAGGGCCGGGGGCGATCCCGAAGGGCCCGTCTCCGGCACGGTCTTCAAGATGGAACGGGGGCCCGCCGGGGAGAAGATCGCATACGTACGGATGTTCTCGGGCACGGTAAGGACGCGAGACCTGCTGCGATTCCACCGCACCGCTCAGAGCGACACGGCGAGCGATACGGCGAACCAGGCACCGGACGAGGAGGACAAGGTCACCGCGATCAGTGTGTTCGACCGCGGATCCGCCGTCCGGCGCGCGTCGGTCTCCGCCGGGCGGATCGGGAAGCTCTGGGGTCTCGGCGACATCCGGATCGGCGACGAGATCGGAATTCCGCGCACCACTCACGCGGAGCGCCGGTTCTTCTCCCCGCCGACACTGGAAACAGTCGTCGTGCCCTGCCGCGCCGCCGACAAGGGCGCGCTGCATTCCGCGCTCACCCAACTCGCCGAGCAGGACCCGCTGATCAATCTTCGGCAGGACCCGATTCGACGGGAAATCTCCGTCTCTCTCTACGGCGAGGTGCAGAAAGAGGTCATCCAGGCGACACTGCTGGATGAATTCGGGGTCGACGTCACATTCCGCGAGACCACGACGATCTGTGTGGAACGGCCCGCCGGCAGCGGAGCGGCCGTCGAGATCATGGGAAAGGACCCCAATCCCTTTCTCGCGACCGTCGGGCTGCGTGTCGATCCCGCCCCCGTGGGGTCGGGCGTGGAATTCCGGCTGGAGGTCGAGCTGGGGTCGATGCCGTACGCGTTCATGAAGGCCGTGGAGGACACCGTGAAGGAGTCGCTGCGGCAGGGGATCCACGGCTGGCAGGTCACCGACTGCGTGGTGACCATGACGCACTCCGGCTACGCGCCCCGGCAGAGCCATTCCCACGGCGTCTTCGACAAGAGCATGTCGAGCACCGGCGGCGACTTCCGCCATCTCACCCCGCTGGTACTGATGAGCGCGCTGGAACGGGCGGGGACCACGGTGTACGAGCCGATGCACCGCTTCCGGCTCGACCTCCCGGCGGACGCGCTCGGCGCCGTACTGCCCGTCCTGGGGCGGCTGCGCGCCGTCCCGCGCACCTCGGCCGCCAACGGCTCCTCGTATCTGCTGGAAGGGGAGATTCCGGCGGCCCGGGTGCATGAGCTGGAACAGCGGCTGCCTACGCTGACCAGTGGCGAAGGTGTGCTCGAAGCCTCCTTCGACCACTATCAAGCGGTCCGCGACACGATCCCGGCCCGGCCCAGAACGGACCACAATCCGCTCAACCGCAAGCAGTATCTGCTGCATGTCGTAAGACGGGTGTAATGTCCCGCCGACGACCACCCCTCCCCGTGGAGAACGGAGCACCAGTGAAGATCCTGATCAGCGCCGACATGGAGGGCGCCACGGGGGTGACCTGGCCGGCCGATGTGCTGCCCGGCACACCGCAGTGGGAACGCTGCCGCTCCCTGTTCACCTCCGATGTCAACGCCGCCGTGCTCGGCTTCCTCGACGGCGGCGCGGACGAGGTGCTGATCAACGAGGCGCACTGGAGCATGCGCAATCTGCTGCTGGAACGGCTCGACGACCGCGCCGAGATGCTGACCGGCCGTCATAAGTCGCTCTCCATGGTCGAGGGCGTCCAGCACGGGGACGTCGACGGCATCGCCTTCGTCGGCTACCACACCGGCGCCGGTACGGAAGGCGTGCTCGCGCACACCTATCTCGCCAATTCCCTGACCGGAGTGTGGCTGAACGGCACCCGCGCCAGTGAGGGGCTGCTGAACGCGCAGGTGGCCGCGGAGTACGGGGTCCCCGTGGTGCTGGTCACCGGCGACGATCTGACCTGCGCGGACGCGGAGGGCTACGCGCCGGACGCCCGCAAGGTCGCCGTCAAGGACCATGTCTCGCGGTACGCGGCCGTCTGCCGGACCCCGGCCCGTACCGCCGCGGACATCCGCGCGGCCGCCAAGGAGGCAACGGCCCTCGCCGGACGGCACGAACCGGCCACCGGCGGCCCGTTCACCGTCGAGATGGAGTTCGACGCCGCCCATCTCTCCGCCGTCGCCACGGTCGTACCGGGCGTGGCCCCCAGCGGGGAGCGCAAGGTCGCGTACACCAGCGGGACGATGTATGAGGCCATTCGTACCTTCAAAGCGGTCACCACGATCGTTTCGGCCGCCGTGGAGGAGCAGTATGGCTGACATGACAATTGACACCAGCGGTGGCCCTGATGCGGCCGCGCTCGACGAGGTGGTCTCGTTCACCTCGGATCTCATCCGCATCGACACCACCAACCGGGGAAGCGGGGACTGCCGCGAACGTCCCGCGGCCGAATACGTCGCCGAGCGGCTCGCGGACGCGGGGATCGAACCCACGCTGCTTGAGCGGACCCCCGGGCGCACCAATGTGGTGGCCAGGATCGAGGGCACCGACCCGTCGGCCGACGCGCTCCTCGTCCATGGCCATCTGGACGTGGTGCCCGCCGAGCCCGCCGACTGGACCCTGCACCCCTTCTCCGGTGAGGTCCGCGACGGGGTCGTGTGGGGGCGCGGCGCCGTCGACATGAAGAACATGGACGCGATGGTGCTGTCGGTCGTCCGCGCCTGGGCCAGGGACGGGATCCGGCCACGCCGGGACATCGTGCTCGCCTACACCGCCGACGAGGAGGCCAGCGCCGAGGACGGCTCCGGATTCCTCGCCGACCAGCACCCGGAGCTGTTCGAGGGGTGCACGGAGGGAATCAGCGAATCCGGGGCCTTCACCTTCCACGCCGGGCACGGCATGGCGCTCTACCCGATCGCCGCCGGAGAACGCGGCACCGGCTGGCTGAAGCTCACCGCCCATGGCAGGGCCGGGCACGGCTCCAAGGTGAACCACACCAACGCGGTCAGCAGGCTCGCCGCCGCCATCGCCAGGATCGGCAACCACCCCTGGCCGGTCAGGCTCACTCCGACCGTACGGGCCGCCCTCGCCGAACTCGCCGCGCTCCACGGCATCGACGCGGATCCCTACGCCGAGGACTTCGACACGGACGGACTGCTCGGCAAGCTCGGCCCGGCCGCCGCGCTGGTCGAGGCGACCATAAGGAACAGCGCCAACCCGACCGTCCTGGAAGCCGGTTACAAGGTCAATGTGATTCCGGGCCAGGCCACCGCCTATGTCGACGGGCGCGTGGTGCCCGGCGGCGAGGAGGAGTTCCGTACCACCCTGGACCAGCTCACCGGACCGGACGTGGAGTGGGAGTTCCACCACCGGGAGGTGGCCCTCCAGGCGCCGGTCGACTCGCCGACATTCGCCAAGCTGCGCGCCGCCGTCGAGCGCTTCGACCCGGCCGGGCATGTGGTGCCGTACTGCATGTCGGGCGGGACGGACGCCAAGCAGTTCTCCCGGCTCGGCATCACCGGCTACGGCTTCTCGCCGCTCAAGCTGCCCCCCGGCTTCGACTACCAGGCGCTCTTCCACGGCGTGGACGAGCGGGTGCCCGTCTCGGCGCTGCACTTCGGCGTCCGTGTCCTCGATCACTATCTGAAGTCCGCTTAGGAGCGTGACCCATGCTGTCCATGGGGGCCTACGGAACGTGGCCGTCACCGATCGACGCGGCGCTGGCCGCCTCGCACGACGGCCGCCCCGAGTATGTGGGTGTGGTCGGCGACGAGGTGTGGTGGACGGAGCCGCGTCCCACCGAGGCCGGCCGGCGCGCGCTCGTACGGCGGCGGGCGGACGGCACCGAGGAGTCGCCGCTCGCGGCCCCGTGGAACGTCCGCAGCCGGGTCATCGAGTACGGCGGGGTGCCCTGGGCCGGTGCCACCCGCCCCGACGGCGGCCCGCTCGTCGTCTTCGTCCACTTCCCCGACCAGCGGCTGTACGCGTACGAGCCGGACGGCGGCGGTGAACCCCGGCCGCTCACCCCGGTGTCCGCGACCGGCGGCGGACTGCGCTGGGCCGATCCGCTGCTCCTCCTCGACCGCGGCGAAGTCTGGTGCGTGCTTGAGGAGTTCACCGGCGAGGCGCCCACCGACGTACGACGGGTGATCGCGGCCGTCCCGCTCGACGGCTCGGCCGCCGAGGACCGTACGGCCGTACGGGAGCTCTCCGACGACCGGCACCGCTTCGTCACCGGGCCCCGGCTCTCGCCCGACGGGCGCAGGGCCGCCTGGATCGCCTGGGACCACCCCCGGATGCCTTGGGACGGCACGGTCGTGATCCTCGGCGACGTGCCGGAGAGCGGCCCCTTCACCGATGTCAGGGCGGTCGTCGGGGACACCGACGAATCGGTCGCGCAGGTCGACTGGGCGCCGGACGGCTCGCTGCTGTTCGTCTCCGACATCAGCGGCTGGTGGGAGGTGCAGCGCATCCGTCCGGAAGCCCTGGAACAGGCCATAGGCCAGGACCGGGCCCCTGGCGTCATCCCGAGCACCAGCCTCTGCCCCGGCCGCGGGGAGGAGTTCGGCGGACCGCTCTGGAAGATCGGCCTCCAGTGGTTCCATCCCATGGACAACGGGCTGATCGCCGTCATCCACGGCAAGGGCTCCACCGCGCTCGGCGTACTCGACCCCGCGACCGGCGAAGTGGTGGACGCCGCCGGGCCCTGGACCGAATGGGCCGCCACCCTCGCCGTCCAGGGCGACCGTGTGATCGGTGTCGCGGCCAGCCCGCGCAGCGCGTACGAGATCGTGGAGCTGGACACCGGCACGGGGCACGCCCGGGTGATCGGCGCGGCGCACCGGGACCCGGTGGACCCCGCCTACTACCCGGAGCCCCGGATCCGTACCTTCTCCGGGCCCGACAACCGCGAGATCCACGCCCATATCTATCCGCCGCACAGCCCCGATCACAGCGCGCCCCACAAAGAGCTACCGCCCTACGTGGTGTGGGCCCATGGCGGGCCCACCAGCCACGCACCGCTCGTCCTCGATCTGGAGATCGCCTACTTCACCTCGCGCGGCATCGGCGTCGCCGAGGTCAACTACGGCGGCTCCACCGGCTACGGCAGGGCCTACCGCGACCGGCTGCGCGAGCAGTGGGGCGTGGTCGATGTGGAGGACTGCGCGGCCGTCGCCTCCGCGCTCGCCGCCGAGGGCACCGCAGACCCGTCCCGGCTCGCCGTACGCGGCGGCAGCGCGGGCGGCTGGACCACCGCGGCCTCCCTCACCTCCACCGATGTCTACGCCTGCGGCACCATCAGCTATCCGATCCTCGATCTCCTGGGCTGGGCCACCGACGAGACCCATGACTTCGAGTCCCAGTACCTCGAATCGCTGGTCGGCCCGCTCGCCGAGGTCCCCGGTCGCTACCGGGACCGCTCGCCGCTGCACCACGCCGACCGCGTCAGCGCGCCGTTCCTGCTGTTGCAGGGGCTCGACGATGTGATCTGTCCGCCCGCGCAGTGCGAACGGTTCCTGGAGAGGATGGCCGGACGCGGCGTACCGCACGCGTATCTGGCCTTCGAGGGCGAGGGCCACGGATTCCGCAGGGCCGACACGATGGTCCGCGCGCTGGAGGCCGAACTGTCCCTGTACGCACAGACCTTCGGCATCGACCGTACCGACATCCCCCGGCTGGAGTTCCGCGGATGACGCTCACCCCACTGACCCGGCCCGCGCGACTGCGGCCCGGGGCCCGCGTCGCCGTCGTGGCGCCCAGCGGCCCCGTGCCCGCCGAGCGGCTGGAAGCCGGTCTGGACATCCTGCGCGGCTGGGACCTCGATCCCGTCGTCGCACCCCATGTCCTGGACGTCCATCCCCGGCTCGGTTATCTCGCGGGAACGGACGAGGACCGCGCCCGCGACCTCCAGGACGCCTGGTGCGACCCGGCCGTCTCGGCGGTGCTCTGCGCCCGGGGCGGTTACGGCGCCCAGCGCATGGCCGACCTGCTGGACTGGACCGCGATGCGTGCCGCGGGCCCCAAGGTCCTCGTCGGCTACAGCGACATCACCGCGCTGCACGAGGCGTTCGCCCGGCGCCTCGGCCTGGTCACCCTGCACGGTCCGATGACCGCGGCGATGACCTTCCTCAAGGACCCCGGGACACAGGAGTCGCTGCGCGCCACGCTCTTCGAGCCCGAGTCGGTGCGCACCCTCGGCCAGGAGACCGCCCGGGGGCTGGTCCCCGGCCGGGCCGCGGGCGTCACACTCGGCGGCTGCGTCAGCCTGCTCGCCGCCGAGCTCGGCACCCCGGACGCCCGCCCCTCGGCGGCGGGCGGGCTGCTGATGATCGAGGACGTCGGCGAGGAGCCGTACCGTCTCGACCGTATCCTCACCCAACTGCTGCGCTCCGGTTGGCTGGACGGCGTCGCGGGGATCGGCCTCGGCTCCTGGGCGGAGTGCGGACCGTACGAGGACGTCAGAACGCTGCTGCTCGACCGGCTCGGCGGGCTGGGTGTACCGGTCGTGGAGGAACTGGGCTTCGGCCACGGCGAGTCGAACCTGACCGTGCCGCTGGGTGTGCCCGCCGTACTGGACGCGGAGAGCGCCACCCTCACCCTGGACGTGCCCGCCCTCCTCTGACGCGGAAGGGCCGGCCGGCTGGGGAGAGGGCGGCGGCAGGCTCAGGAGCCGGTATGGGCCTCCAGGTCGCGGCCCATGGCCTCCGGATGGTTGATCGGGTGGTCGAGCAGGACCTCGTCGGCGATCGAGAAGCCGCGGGTGAGCGCGGGGGCGTGCGGAGCCAGCGCGACAACGGCGTCCTCCGCCGCGTCGGGGAGCCGTCTCACCTGGTCGGCGGTCAGCCGCCCTTCGGCCAGCAGGTCCCCGCTGTGGGCGGCGATCCGGCGCAGCGCGAAGAGCCGGTGCAGGGTGTGCAGGAGATACCGCGCCGAAGGCTCGGCGGCCTCGTCGCCGGCGGCGGTCAGCAGCGCCTCGGCGGCCCGGCGGTGGGCGTACGCGTCGACCAGTTCGAGGGCGGGAGTGACCGTGGAATTCCACCGGTTGAGCGGGTCGCCGGCCTTGCCCGCGCGCAGCCGGGTCCTGGCCCGCTGATGCCAGACGCTCTCGATGTCCGCCAGGAGGTCCTGGAGGAAGGCCGGGTCCGTCAGCTCCCGGTCCTCGGGCGCGAGGGCGCTCGGCTGCTTCGGGGTGACGTGTCCGAGAAGCATCTCCCCGGCCGCCTTGACCCAGATGACAAGGTTGTCGCCCTCCGCGGTGATGGTTCCCTCATTGGCCGTCAGCTGGCCGGCGATGCCGTTGGCGAGGAACAGCCCCTGGGCGCCGCACCGTTCGCGGCACTCCGTCATGACGGCGCGGGCCCGCCAGGTGATCCAGCCCTTGGCGACGGCCGCCAGACGCTCGCCGTCCTCGCGCTCCGCCTCCGTCGCCTCGGTCCACTGCCGCACGGCGGTGCGGTGCAGCAGGGTCGCGGCGTAGGTGGTGGCGAGGGCGTCGAGCAGCGGGGTGTGGTGGCTGCGATGGGCGAACAGCGGCACGCTCCCCCCGGCGGTGACACCGGAGGTGTGCCGGGTGTGGGCATGGCGTACGGCGACGGCCAGCGCGTGGCGGGTGACCCCGAGGCTGTAGGCGCTCATGCAGAGTTTGCCGGCGGTGACCCGGCCTATGGAGTGCAGGAAACGCTTGCGGGGGCTGCCGATCGCACTGGTGAAGACGCCGTCCCGGGTGAGCCGTCCATGGCCGGACTGGAGGAGCGCGTCATGGGGCAGCCGGACGTTCTCGAAGGAGGTGACGCAGTGGTCCACCGGGCTGGTGGCCGTCTGCGGCAGCCTGCGTATCTCCACCCCCGGCAGCGGGCCCCCGGCGTCGTCGCTGAGCGGGGTGAGGAACAGGAAGACGCCCCGGTCCTTGCCGTCCGTGATCAGCCGGGCCGCGACGACCCCGGTCTTGGGGCCGCCGGTGGAGCTGGTGTTCGGCATGAACTTGGCCGCGGCCGGTGACGGCGTGTGCAGGACGAAGCCGCCGGTCGCCGGGTCGAAGGTGGCGGTCGTCTCCAACTGGGAGGCGCTGTTGCCGTGTCCGGCCTCGGTGCACAGGAACGTACCCGTACGCCGCAGTTCGGTGAAGGCCCGCAGATCACGCCCCCCGCCCGGTCCGTGGTCGAGGAGGCTGCCCAGGAAGAGGTTGTAGTGGATGCTCGCGACTGTCGCTAATCCGGCGTCCACCGGGCCGGCCCACTCGTGGAGCGCGCTGAGCCGTTCCACGTCGACGACGAGATCCACGGGGTCCTCGATCGCGTCATTGACGAGCCGCAGCCGCTCGTAGGACAGCGCGGCACGCTCCTGCGGTGTCAGCCCCTCGCGAAAACGGAACGGCCCGGTGCTGAAGAGTTTGCGCCACGGCTCGTGGATCTCTTCGAACCGATCGCCGAAGAGAGCCCGGGTCAGCGCCGCGGTGGCCGGGTAGTCCTGAACAGGAGGAAGGGGGGAAGGGGAAGTCACCATAGTCACAGGGCGGAACGCTAACCCAGCGAACAGTCACGTCCGGTGTGATGATCAACACGCATGGTTGGGGCCGGGAACGTCTGGCGAACTCCCTTCCGAGCCACCATGATCGTCCGGGTCGGGGCCACGCTGAACGAGTCATTCCGAAGTCCCGTCTGCCCCTGGGGGCGGACGACGCTGCTTCGGAACGACTCGTCTAGGCTGGCGCGATGCCCGACCTTCCCGAACGGCTCGCCGAGGGCTCCCGCACGTTCGTACGCGCCTATCGCCAGGAGGACGCCGACGAGTTCACGGCGCGTGTCCGCGAGAGCCAGGAGCTGCACAGTCCCTGGCTGTTCCCGCCGGCCGACGCGGAGGGGTACGCCGACTACGCGGGCCGGCTCATCGAGGACCCCGCCAGGGAGGGCTATCTCGTCTGTGCCCGCGAGGACGGCGGGATCGCGGGCTTCGTCAATATCAACAACATCGTCCACGGCGCCTTCCGGTGCGGCGCGATCGGATACGGCGCCTTCGCGCACGCCTCGGGCCGGGGCCTGATGACGCAAGGGCTCGGGCTGGTCGTACGGCACGCGTTCGGCCCGCTGGAGCTGCACCGGCTGGAGGCCAATGTGCAGCCCACGAACACCGCGTCCCTCGCGCTCGTCCGGCGCGTGGGCTTCCGGCTGGAGGGGTACTCGCCGGACTTCCTCCATGTCGACGGCGCGTGGCGCGACCACGAACGCTGGGCGATCACCGCGGAGATGGTGGACCGGGCCGGCTGAGCGTCCTGGTCCTTCGCGTCGGCGCGCGCCGCTCAGCGGCCCTTGCGGTTGATCTTCATGGTGTCCATGTCGGTCACCGTGGACCGCAGCTCGCCATGGCCGCAGCCCAGAGCCTTCAGCGCCGTCCCGGCACGGTCCTCGGCGAGCGCGCCCGCCATCTCCTCGCCGTCCGCCGCGTCGGAGAGCACCACGAAGCGGTAGCTGAAGTGCTTCAGCGCCGCGTCATAGGTGAGCGAGCCCTCGGGAGTGAACCGCATCTGCGCCAGACCGTGCTGGTCGACCTCCGCGAGCAGCCGGGAGCGGTCGTCGTCCGTCAGCCCGTCCCACGTGCCGCGCACGATCACCCGATAGGTGTGCTGTGTGGTCATCCCGCTGCCCGCCCTCTTCCGTTCCGGCTCTCGCTGTCCGCGAACTCATTTGAGGATCAACCCTACGGCGGTGAGGATGGTTCGCATGCGGAATATCGTGGTCATCGACGCGCCTTCCAACCTGGGGCTCCGGCCCCCGGCCCCCGGTGTCGTGCCGGGGTGCTACAAACTCGCCGGCGCCCTGCGCGAGCAGCGGATCGTCCAGCGGCTCGGCGCGTTCGAGGGTGGTGTCGTCGTCCCGCCGCGCTACGACCGCGGCGACTGGAAGGAGGGCGACGGGGTCTTCAACGCGGCGGCGATCGCCGCGTACACCCCCCGGCTCGCCGACCGGATCGAACACCATGTCAGGGCCGGGGACTTCCCGCTCGTACTGGGCGGCGACTGCTCCATCCAGCTCGGTGCCTCGCTCGCGCTGCGCCGTATGGGACGGTACGGGCTGGCCGCCATCGACGGCTCGGCCGACTTCCGGCACACGGGCAACTCCGACACCATCGGCGCGGCGGGCGGTGAGGAACTGGCGATCGGCACCGGCCGGGGCCAGCGGGATCTGAGTGACCTGGAGGGACTGCGTCCGTATCTGCGGGACGAGGACGTACGGCTCTTCGGGATCCGGGACCACGACGAGGACCGCGAAGAGCTCGCCCGGCTGAGAATCCCCACCGTGACGGTCGGTGAGCTGCGCGAATGGGGCGCGGCGGAGCTGGCGGGAGCCGTGCTCCAGACGCTGGAGACGCCGGTCACCGACGGGTTCTGGGTCCATCTGGACGCGGATGTGCTCGACCCGGAGGTGATGCCCGCGGTCGACAGCCCGGACGCGGGTGGCCTGCTGCCGGACGAACTCTCCGTACTGCTGCGGACCTTGGTGCGTTCCGAGCGCTGCGTCGGGCTCAACGTCACCATCTACGACCCGGACCTCGACCCGGACGGGACGGCGGGGGCGCTGCTCGCCGATCTGGTGGTGGGGGCCTTCACTGACGAAGGGCCCCACGCCGTCGGCTGACCGGCCCGGCCGGCCGGCCCGGGTGATCAGCCCGGTGTCGGTACGGCCTTGCGGTCGACGTACTCGAAGACCGAACCGTCCGGGTGCAGGGCGATCACATTGCGCCCCACCGGCGTCGGCACCGGGCCCGCGACGATATGCGCCCCGACGCCGGTGAGGACGGTGATCGCCTCGTCGACGTCCTTGACCGCGATCGTCGCCGTGACCTTGCGCAGGACATCGATTTCCGACGCGGGGCCGGTCATGAGGAGGAAGCAGCCGACGGCGGCGACGGAGACCCCACCGCGCTCGAAGCGGAGCGCGGGGCTTCCGGTGAGGCGTTCGTAGAACACCACCGAGGTCTCCAGGTCGTCGACGCAGATGCGCAACGTGGTTCCCAGGATTTCCATGCGCACCAGGGTAGTTGGCCGCGCCGGGACACGTGATCGATTCGGGCGGCCGGGAGCGGCCTCGTACGTCCCGGCGTACCGGATTCATACCCGGCAGAGGACCTCCCCGTGCGGGACCATGAACCAGCCGTCCTCGGCGCCGCCCCACTCCCGCCACGCCCCGGCGATCTCGGCCAGCCGCTCCGGTGTCGTATGACCGCCGTCGACCGCCAGACCCGCGTAGTCCGACGCGGTCGTACGGTCCGCCCACAGGCCGCTCCACCAGGCGCGCTCGCCGGGCGTGGCGAAACACCAGGTGGTGGCGGTCGCGGTGATGTCGGTGAAGCCGGCCCGCCGCGCCCAGGACAGCAGCCGCCGCCCGGCGTCCGGCTTCCCGCCGTTGGCGCGCGCCACCCCGCGGTACAGCTCCTGCCAGCCGTCCAGCGCCGGTACGTCGGGGAACCAGGCGAACGAGCCGTAGTCCGCGTCGCGCGCCGCCACGACCCCGCCGGGCCGGCACACCCGGCGCAGCTCGCGCAGGGCCTGTACGGGATCGCCCACGTGCTGGAGGACCTGATGCGCGTGCACGATGTCGAAGGAGTCGTCGGGGAAGTCCAGAGCGTGGACATCGGCGACCGCGAAGCGGACATTGTCCGCACCGGCGGTGGCCGCCGCCTCCCGCGCCTTGTCCAGGACGTCCTCGGCGGCGTCGACGGCCGTGACCGTGCCCGGGGCGACCAGCCCGGCCAGGTCGGTGGTGATGGTCCCGGGACCGCAGCCGACATCCAGCAGGTCCTGACCCGGGCGCAGCTCGGCGAGGAGGTAGGCGGCGGAGTTGGCGGCGGTGCGCCAGCGGTGCGAACGCAGCACCGACTCGTGGTGCCCGTGGGTGTAGACCGCGGTCTCCTTCGGCATGGGCGGGACTCCCTCTCGTGACGTGGCCCGGCTCGTGACGTGGTCCGGCCACGGTACGCTGCCATGTCGCATGATGAGACCTGCGTCTTGCTATGCGGACATCAGGTCCGCCCCGATCCGGCGACCGATACCGATTCCACCGGCCGTACCGCGAGTCCGTCGATCACCGTCGTCGGCGGACCGCCCCCGGAGAGCAGCAGGGCGGTGATCGCGTCGGCGGGCCCCTCGGTGAAGTGCGCCTGGCCGAGCGGCAGCGGCACCACCGTGGGCGACGCCCCGGGCGGGACGCCGAGCAGTTCGCCCAGCCAGTGAGCCGAGGCGCGCGGATCGGGGGTCTCGATGAGGATCCCGGCGAGGTCGTACGGGCCCCGGTTGACCCGGCCCGCGCTGTACTTGGCCAGAATCGTCTGCCGGTCGGGCTCGTAGGTCACGAAGAACGGCGCCCACGGCGGGCCGTCCGTCAGTATCGCCTCGCGGAACGAGACGGGGGAGTCCTCGCGGGCGAACGTCAGCAGCTCCACCCCGTGCCCGTGTGCGCGCAGCCGCTCCGCCGTGGCGCCCGCGTCGGTGACATGGACGCAGAAGGTGAGCGCGCCGCCGCCACGCGCGACGAGTTCGTCGGCCCGGGGCTGCCAGCCCTTCATGGCCCTGCCATAGGGCGAGTCGAGGAAGACCAGGCGGTTGACGATGCTCGACAGCTCGATATAGCGGGTGTCCAGCCGCCAGGCGCCGTTGCGGTACCCCAGATGCTCCGGGTTGGCGTGGGCGGGCAGTCCGGCTTCGGTGTAGCCGCGTACGGCGGACTCGACGTCGGGTACGCAGTGCACCAGATGGTCGAACTCCGGTTGTTCGTCACCCGGCTGCTCGAACTCCGTTGATTCCGTGGCGGGTTGTGATCTCAAGGTGCCTCCCAGGTCGGTTAGGCGAGCCTAACCTTTCCAGTGCTCCCGGGTGAGCTCATAGGCCACATCGTTCCGGGCCATGGCCCGCGGCGGCGCCGGGAGCAGCGCCCGGGGCAGCCCTTACAGCAGTGCCTTCGGCCGGTAGACCGTCAGCGCCTCCTCCGCCTTGTCCAGTGTCAATTCCCGGGGGGCCTCGGCCACTTCACCGTCGAACGCGAGCGGCGTACCCGGCGCGATCCGGGCGATCCGGACCCGCCGCATCCGCTCCGCCGCGTGCACCGGCGAACGGCTCAGCGGCCCGGCGAGCGCGGCGGCGAGCAGCCGTAGCCCCGGGGCCCGGCCGCCGTGCACGATCCGTACGTCCAGCAGACCGTCGGCCAGATCGAGCCGGTGCCCCGGGGTCGGCCCCATCCGCTGGTAGATGCAGTTCCCCGCGAACAGCAGCCACAGCGCCCGGTGCCGGCCCTCGAACTCGGCTTCCAGCTGGTGTTCACCGCGCAGCACCTTCAGCGCGGCCAGGATCCCGGCGGGCCAGCCGCCGACGCGCGGCGCCCAGCGCTCGCGCACCCGTACCAGCTCCGGGTAGACGCCCAGGCTGAAGGTGTTGAGGAAGTACCCCGTCGCCGCCCCGCCGGGCCCGGGGGTGAAGCGCCCCAGGTCGACCCGTACGGCGTCACCCGCGGTCAGCGCCCGGCAGGTGTCCTGGACGCTCTCGATGCCCAGGTCGTAGGCGAAGTGATTGAGCGTCCCGCCGGGGAAGACGGCCAGCGGCAGTCCGTGCCGTACGGCGATCGACGCCGCCCGGTTGACCGTTCCGTCGCCGCCGAGGACTCCGAGGGCCACGCAGCGGTCCGCCGCTTTCGCCAGTTCGGTGTCCACCTCCCGCGGCGCGCACTCCACGACGTCCGCGGCCGGCAGCGCGTCCCGGACCAGTGCGGCGGTGTCCGAAGAGCCGGAGGCCAGGTTGACCACGACCACCAGACCGTGGCCGTCGGGCAGCGCGGGGGCCTCGGCGTACGGACGTCCCGGTGAGGGCAGTTGGGAGCGGGTCGGTACGATCCCGCGCACCGCCAGGGCCGCCCCCACCCCGAGCGCGGCGCCCACCAGCACATCGCTCGGATAGTGCACCCCCGTGTAGACCCGGGAGAGGGCCACGGCGGCGGCCACCGGCGCCACGACGGCGCCCCAGCCCTTGGACTCCAGCGCGACCCCGGTCGCGAAGGCGGCGGCCGAGGCCGCGTGCCCGGACGGGAAGGAGGTGGTGAACGGCTGGCGCTTCAGGCGCCGTATCACCGGTACGACATCGAGCAGGGGCCGCTGCCGGCGTACCGCCCGCTTGCCCACGGTGTTGATGGTCGCCGAGGCGAGCCCCAGCGACACCGCGCCCCGCAGGGCCGCCCGGCGCGAGCGCGCCCCCCGCCCCAGCACCGCGATGCCCGCGGCGGCGCCGAACCAGAGCAGTCCGTGGTTGGCGGACCGGCTCAGCCGGGGCAGTACGGGCCCCGCGCCGGGCCAGCGCCGGCCGGCGACGGAGCGGAAGGCCCGCTCGTCCCAGTCGTCGAGCAGCGCCGCGATCCGGACACGGGTGCCCGGGGCCGTCTGTGCGTAGGTCCCAGAGGTCTCTGACATGGAACGCGGGTACCCCGCGAGCGGCCACCCCAAGCAGACCGTCCGGGGGAGCGCGCCGAACGGCCCCCGGAGCGCCCGGCCGGACGGCGCCCGGAGGGCGATATGCATCAAACCTCCGTATAAAGGGGTCAAATGAAGGGGTGAAATAAAGGGCGATCGCGGGAGGTGGCGGTATGCGGCGGACGGCTCCCGAGGGCCGGGGCTCCGTACGGTTCGGCCCGCCCGCCCCCGACGCGGGGCTGCCCGCGCTGCCCGAACTGGTCGGCGAATGCGCGGGGGCCGCCGGGCACACCGCGCCGCAGCCGCCCGGCGGTGACGCGGTCCTGCGGGAGGCGGCGGCCGGCTACTGGTCGCGGCGCGGCCTGCGCACCGGTCCCGACGGCATGGTCGCCGCGCCCGGCGCGCAGCCGCTGCTGTTCGCGCTGCTCGCCGCGTACGACGGGGACGTCCTGATGCCCCGGCCGTGCCCCGCCTCCTGGACCCCGGGGACCCGGCTGCTCGGCCGGCCCGCCTACCATGTGCCGGCCCCGGCGGACGCGGGCGGCGTGCCCGATCCGTTCGCCCTCCTGGAGACGGTACGGCGGGTACGGGCCGAGGGCGGCCGCCCTCGGGTGCTGCTGCTCTCCGTCGCCGATGACCCCACCGCCGCGGTCGCCCCGCCGGAACTGGTCCGCGAGGCCTGTGAGGCGGCGGTCGGCGAGGGACTGCATATCGTCAGCGACGAGACATGGCGCGACACCCTGCACCGGCCGCACGAGACGGTGCTGTTCAGCCCGGCCGAGATGTGGCCGCAGGAGGTCGTCGTCCTCTCCGATCTGGCGGGCGCGCTGCTCCCGGCCGCCTGGCCGATGGCCGTCGCCCGCTACCCGGCGACCGACGCCGGAACCGCGCTGCGGGCCAGGACGCTCGACATCCTCACCGCGCTGGGCGCGCTGGTCGCGGGCCCGGTCGCCGCTGCCGCCGCCCACGCGCTCGACGAGCCGGACGCCGTCATGGCCAGGACGCGGGCCACCGCCGCGCTGCACGGGCAGCTGGCCGCCGCCACCCACCGACTGGTCCTCGCCTCCGGCGCCCTCGCGGTCGTGCCGCTGGCCGGCCGTCATCTCTACGCCGACCTCGGACCGCTGCGCGGACAGCTGGCCAGGCTGGGCGTCACCGACTCGATGGAGCTGGAGAACCATCTGAGCCGGCGTCTGGAGGTTCCCGTACCGGGCGGCCACCGGTTCGGGGACGAACTGGGCGCGCTGCGGGTACGTCTGCCGACGGGACCGCTGCTCGGGGCGACCCCGGAACAGCGGCTGAAGTCCCTCACCGCGACAGCGCCGCTGGAACTGCCGCATGTCGTGCGGGCGCTGGACCATTTCGCGGCGGTCTTCGACGAACTGCGTTGAGCGGGCGTGGGCGAGTGAGCCCCGCCGGCGCTACGTCGGCCTGCCCCCGGCATCCGGGCTCTCCGGGCTTTCCGGGTGGCCCGGCCCGCGCAGTCTGCGCCAGAGCGCCGGGGCGCCGCTGAGCAGCAGCGTCAGTACCACCGCGGCGAGCACCCCCTCCCAGGCCTCGTCGAAGAGCGAGCCGCCGAGCACCCCGATCAGCTGGTACGTCGCCGCCCAGGCCAGACAGGCCGGCACATCGCCCCGGGCGAACCGGCGCGGCGACCAGTCCCCGAGCAGACAGGCCAGCATCACCGGAATCCGCCCGGCGGGCACCAGCCGGGAGAGCACCAGCACCGTCACCCCGTTCTCGCGCAGCTTCGTCTGTGCCTGCTCAAGCCGGTCGGGCGGGGCGTGCCTGCGTATCGCCTCCAGCCAGCGCGACCCGTTCTTGGAGCCGACACCGCGCCGGCCCAGCCAGTAGAGGGATATGTCACCGAGGAAGGCCGCGAACGACGCCACCAGGAAGACATAGAGCATGGCGAGCGGCGCGGTCTGATGGAAGGCCACCACCGCCGCCGAACTCACCACCGCCCCCGTCGGCACCACCGGCACCAGCGCGCCCAGCGTCACCAGCAGGAAGACGGACGGATAGCCGACGGCCTGCTGTGTCGACTCGGGTGGCAGCTCCGAGAGCTGTGTGATGAGCCGGTCGATCACAGGCCGGCCTCCGGCCGCACGCTCTCGCCGTGCCGCAGCAGATGGACGGTGACCTTCGGCGCGAGCCGCGCCGCGTGCCGTACGAACTCGTCGCCCGGCGCGTAGAACTCGTGGGGGCGGACCCCGTCCAGCCCGATCGGCCAGTACGTACCGAAATGCACCGGTACCGCCGCGCTCGGCGCCAGCTCGGCCAGCGCCCGCGCCGCCCGGCCCGCGTCCAGGTGCTCGGGCCCCAGATGCGGCCCCCAGCCGCCCACCGGCAGCAGTGCCACATCCACCGGGCCCACGGCGTCCGCCATCCCGTCGAAGAGTCCGGTGTCCCCGGCGAAGTACGTCCGTGACGCGCCGCTGATCACAAAGCCCAGAGCGGGGGAGCGGTGCGGTCCGACCGGCAGCCGCCGTCCGTCGTGGCGCGCGGGCACGGCCCGTACCCGCAGCGCCCCGATCTCCACCTCGTCTCCCGCCCCGACCTCGGTGATGCGTAGCCCGGAGGGGTTTCTGCGGGCGTCCAGCCTGCGCAGCCCCGGCACCGACCGCTCGGCGCCGCGCGGCACGATCAGCCGGGTGCCGGGCGCGAGCCTGGTCAGCGACCGCAGATGGAGATGGTCGGAGTGCAGATGCGAGACGAGCACGGCATCGGCGTCGGACGCCTCGGGCGGCGGCACCTGACCGCGCCGGCGGCGCAGATGCGCCAGCCGGCGGACGAAGACCGGGTCCGTCAGCACCCGTACCCCGGAGTCCTCGACCGTGCAGGTGGCATGGCCCCACCATGTGATGACAGTTCCCAACCCGACCTCAGCTCCGTCCGCCCATGGACCGCGCTCCCGCCCCGGGCCCCTCTCCGTACTCAGCGTACGGCGGATGCCCGCGCGGGCGGAGCCGGATGCGCTGGTCGCGCGCCGTTGACCGCCGGGTACGCGCTTGCCTCGCGGGGGCGTGCGCCGAGTAGGGTCTGCGGACGGAGACGAGTGCCGGGGAGCGGGGGCAGGCATGCGTGAGGTACGAGTGGCCGTGATCGCCAGCCTGACGCCGCTTGAGGAGCTGGACAGCGATCCCTTCCTCGTGGATACCCGGGGCCAGCACACGATGTGCGCGCGCTGGGCCGAGGACAAGGGGTATCTCGTCACCCGGCAACTGCTCCTGTACGGGCTGCGCCCCGACCACTGCGGACTGTGGGGGGATGTCGAAGCGGGGCTGGTGGATCTGTTCGTCGCGGCGAACGAGCGCGTTCTCGAACGGGCGTTCAGGTCGGCATCCGCCTTCGCCGCGGAGTGCGCGCGCAGAGGCGTACCGCTGGAGACCGTCGGACTGGACGAACCGCTGTACGACGCGGCGATGAAGGCCGACGTCCACCGCAGGCTCTCGATGCCGACGGCAGGGTACGACGGCTGCTGACCCGCCGTGACCTCGGATACCCCGGGAGAGTCAGGGGCGCTCTGTGCGACGCTGGGCCGAGGGCCTGATCCAGGAGACAGGCCCGAGCCCGTGAGTGCGTACGGGCCCGACGTGAGGTGACGGAGCGACGTGTTCAAGGGGCGGTGGCGTACGACAGGCGGAGCCCTGCTGCGGGTGATCATCGTATGGGCGGTCTCCACGCTCACGATGCTGGCGCTGGCGGGGATCCTGCCCGACTTCAAGCTTCAGTCGGACAATCAGGACAGCATCACCAGGACCGCGCTCACCGCGGCCTGGGGCGCGGGCGCGTTCGGACTGCTCAGCGCGCTGGTCTGGCCCCTGCTCGTACGTGCCCTGCTGCTCGTCCCCGCGCTGGTCCTCGGTCTGCTGGTGTTCTTCCTGAACGGCTCGCTGCTGCTGATCGCGCTCTGGCTCATCCCCGACGGGCGCGGGGCGGCCAATCCGGAGACCGCCGTGGTGGTCGCGGCCGTGATGTCCGCCGTGGCCTCCGCGACCTCGACGGCGCTCGCGGTCGGTGACGACGACGCCTACCGGCGCCGGCTCTCCCGCCTCGCGGACCGGCGGCGCCGCAGGAGCGGCGAGGACGGCGGGCGCGGCGGATCGCCCGGCACGGTGTTCCTGCAACTCGACGGGGTCGGGCACCAGGTGCTGCTCGACGCGGTCGCCGCCGGGGTGATGCCGCATGTCGCGGGCTGGCTGGGTGTGCCGCCACCGGCCCCGGACGGCGGGTGCGGTACGCCGGCCGACCCGGCGCGCGTCGCTCCGGGGGGCCCGGCCGACGGCGCGCCGGCCGACCCGCGGCCGACCCACCGGCTCACGCCCTGGCGCACCGACTGGTCCAGCCAGACGGGCGCCAGCCAGCTCGGCATCCTGCACGGCTCCAACCACGACGTCCCCGCCTTCCGCTGGTACGAGAAGGACACCGGCCGGATCATGGTCAGCAACCGGCCCGCCGGCGCCGCCGAACTCCAGCGCCGCGCCATCGGCCGCACCAACGACGGGGGCCTGCTCACCCTCGACGGCGCCAGCCGCGGCAATCTCTTCAGCGGCGGAGCCGACCAGCTCGCGCTGGTGCTGTCGATCGCCGCGCGGCGCGGCAGGGCCAACCGCTCCCGCGCCGGATACTTCGCCTACTTCTCCGACCCCGCCAACGCCGTCCGTACGGCGGTCTCGTTTGTCGCCGACGTCGGCCGCGAGATCGGTGAATCGACCCGGGCACGGATACGCGGCGACCGGCCGCGGGTCGGCCGCGGCGGGCTCTATCCGTTCATCCGGGCCTTCGCGACCGTCGTCGAGCGTGATGTGGTGGTCACGGCCGTGATCGGCGACATGCTGGCCGGACGCACCGCCGTCTACGCGGACCTCGTCGCGTACGACGAGGTGGCCCACCACTCGGGACCGCACAGCCGGGACGCCGAGCGGGTACTCGCCCGGCTCGACCGCGCGGTCGGACTGATCGCCAGGGCCGCCGAGCACGCACCGCGTACGTACCGGATCGTGCTGCTCTCCGACCACGGCCAGAGCCCCGGCGAGACCTTCGAGGGCGCGTACGGACTCACCCTCAGGGACCTGGTCAGGGCCGGCTGCGGGCTGCCCGTCCCGCGCCGGGCCGGGCGTACGAGGAGCGGCGCGGAGGCGCGCGAGGCGGCCCGGCACGCCGTTCGCGGCGTGCTGCACCGGCCGGAGCCCGAGGGCGCCGGTGAGGAATCCGCGCACGGCTCCGACCCGGTCGTGCTCGCGTCCGGGAATCTCGGCCTGATCTCCTTCCCCGATGTGCCGGAGCGGATGAGCCGCGAGCAGATCGACCGGCGCCATCCCGCGCTGCTGCGGACCCTCGCCAGCCATCCGGGGATCGGCTTCCTGCTGGTACGGAGCGAGGAACACGGATCGGTGGTGCTCGGCCCCGGCGGGGCGGAGGTGCCCGTCGACGTACTGGACGACAGCGGCCCGCTCACCGGTATGGGACCGGGCGCGGCCGACGCCGTACGGCGCACGGACTCCTTCCCGCATGTCGCGGACATCATGGTCAACTCGATGTACGACCCGGTGACGGGCCGCGTGCACGCCTTCGAGGAACAGATCGGCTCGCACGGCGGACTCGGCGGCGAGCAGTCGCGGGCCTTCCTGCTGTCACCGCTGGCGCTCTCCGCGCCGGTCCCCGACAGCGGTGAACTCGTGGGCGCCGAGCGGGTGCACCAGGTGCTCAGACGGTGGCTGAGGGAGGGCAGCGGACCGCAGGTGCCGCTGGGAACGGTGTCCGTTCCCGTGGCGAAAGTGCGCTCCGACGAGGCACGAACCGCCGAGGAGGAGCGGGACCCGGCGTAGGTCGCGTCCCCCGTGTGAGCGGTTTCCGCCGGTAGCAGGACGGCGCGCGTGTGTTTCTGGGCAGAGGTGCGTTGTCCAGGAGGTCGTGCCCATGAAGCGTGCCACGTCCGTTCCCACCCGCGCCGCGGTTGTCCGCGCCGCCGCCGCGCGCCGGGCCGCCCTGGTGGCGGTGCTGGTGCTGATCGCCTTCCTGGGCATGTCGATCGCGCCGTCCTCGGCGGCGATGCGGGACGCCGAGTCCCTGCCGCCCGCGTCCGGTTCCCGGGACCCGGCGGGTGAGGGACACCAGGACACCGCCGAGACCGTGCAGTCCGCCCCGGCCAGGCACGAGCGGACGGGCAGGGAGCCCCAACAGCCCCTGACCCACAGCGGACTGTTCGGTGAGCGGGTACCGGTTCCGTATGCCGGACGGTGCGTTCCGGTCTGGCCGCCGCGGGCGCCGGTCACTCCGCGCTGTGTGGTGCTGCGCTGCTGACAGGTCCGGCCCCTCAGTGCCTCGTGGGGCGCTGAAGTGCCTTTCGGACCACAGCAGTCGCTTTCTTCAGCACCTTCTCACCGTGAGGACACAGCCATGCCGATCGACCCCTTCGCCGCGCTCAACGCCATGATCCGCGCCGAGGCCGCGCGCTCCGACGCGTCGAACCTCCGTCGCCGGGCCCCGAGTCCGGGCGGTGGCTCGGACGACTCCGGGTGGGACTCCGAACCCATCGCCACCGCCGACCGGCGTCTCGCCGAGCGGCGTTCGCTCGACCAGCGTTCGATCGGCCGACGTGCCAAGGACGAGGAACGAGGTGAGCGCGGTACCGTTCAGTAACATCTCCCGCGCCCTCGCGCGCTGTTGACGACGGCCGGTCGCGTCCGCGCGGCCGGCCGTCCGGCGTGCGGCCGAAGTCCACCACGCCGCCGCGCGGTCCGCCGACCCGCGGTGTGCGGCGCCGCGAACAACCGTAGCGGATCCCGGCGTTCGTCCTATGAGAGAACCGGAAAATTCTCCGATGAACCGCGTGACCTTTTAACCCGCCCAACAGATGAACGGGACGGAAAGTACCGCTGTTCGAGGGAAACGAGGGTGAGGAGCCAACGATGAACGGCACGACAAGGACCATCTCCCGGTGGGCGGCCGGGATCGCGGCGACGGCGGTGGTGACAGGGGTGCCCGTCGGCACGGCGAGCGCGGACGAGACGCACCACGACTCGCACAACGGGTCGCGGTTCACGCTGATCCACACCGGCCAGATCGACGACCCGATGGAGGATGTGCTGGAGCACACGCTGCTGTTCGGGGACGGCTACCGCTGGGACTGACCCATCACCCGCCGGCCCGCGGCACGGCCGCCGGGAGGGGAGCGCCGCCGGAGCCCTCCCCTCCCGGACGCTCCCGGAGACGCCGGTTCAGCGCACCGGAGCACCCGGACCGAGCGGGATGCCCACCGCCCACCAGACAAGGAACAGCGCGGTCCACGCGACCGTCATGGCCAGGGCCAGCGGCAGGGTGTACGAGGCCAGCGTGCCGATCCCCGCGCTCTTGCGGTAGCGCTGGAGGAAGCCCAGCGCCATCACGAAGTACGGGCTCATCGGGGTGATCGCGGTCGACCCCGAGTCGGCGATCCGGAACAGCGCCTGGGTGGTCTCGGCGGGCACGCTCACCAGCATCAGCATCGGCACCAGAACGGGCGCGCACATCGCCCACATCGCCGACCCGCTGGTGACCATGACATTGACCAGCGTCAGCAGGACGAGGATCAGCAGGAACACCAGGACGATCGGCATCCCGCTCTGCTCCAGCGCCTCGGCCGCCCTGACCGCGAGCACATCACCGATATGCGTCCAGTCGAAGTACGCCAGGAACTGGGCTATCGCGAAGAACAGCACCAGCACCGGCGCCATCTGCATGATGCCCCGGCCCATCAGCTTCGGTATGTCACCGGCCGACTTGACCGAGCCCGAGCGGTATCCGTACACGATGCCCACCAGCCCGAAGACCAGCGCGACGACCGCCGCGATACCGTCCAGGAACGGCGACTCCACGATGCTGCCGCCCTCGCCGCGCAGCGGTGACGACTCGGGCACCATGACCGCGACGAGCACCACGAGCGCCGCCAGCAGGGCGAGTACGGCCGCGCGCAGCGCCGAGCGTTCCCGCGCGCTGAGGTTGAGCGTGCCGAGGTCCTCCAGATCGGCGTCGGGATCCGCGTCGAGATCGGGCCGCTTGCTGAGGACGAACTTCGTCACCAGCGTGATGACGAGGGCCAGCAGCAGCGACGAGGCGATATTGAAGAACCAGTTGCTCAGCGGCGACACATACGCGTCGTCACCGCCCACGATCCGCGCCGCGGCGGTGGTGATCCCGGCGAAGATGGCGTCGTTGGGCGTGGGGACCGGGCTCGCGTCGTACCCCGAGGCGATGGAGGTGTACGCGACGACGATGCCGAGGATCGGGGAGCGCCCCACGGCCCGGAAGGCCAGCCCGCCCAGCGGTACGAGGATGATGTACGCGGCGGCCGAGGCGACATGGGAGACGGTGCCGGCGAAGGCGACGGCGAACACCACCCACGAGGCCGGTACCCGCGAGACGCCGACGCGCATCAGCGCCGCGAGGAAGCCGGTGCGCTCGGCCACGGCGACACCCATGATCACCACGACGATGGTGGCCATCGGCGGGAAGGTGGCGAAGTTCTCGATCATCGTCGAGACGGCCATGGCCAGCCCGTCACCGCTGAGCAGATTCTGCACCGTCACGGTCTTGTGGTCGCTCGGGGAGACGACGGAGACATCGGCGGCGGCCAGTATCGCGCTGATGACCGCGAGCAGGGCGGAGAGAATCCAGAACAGCCAGAACGGGTGCGGCAGCGCGTTGCCCGCCCGCTCGATGACGGCCATCGCGCGGACGATGAGCGGGAGTCGGGTTCCGTCGTCGGACCCTTCGCCGCGCGCGGCGGGTGGTGGGGAAGGTCTGCCTGGTGGTGCGGGTGTCGGCGTGGTCATGGGAGCGGGCTCCTTGCTCGGTTCCTGCGATCGGCGGGGACGGGGGCGCGGCGGGTCTCAGTGACGGGGGGAAGCGGGGGTACGGAACGGGCGCAGGAACTGCCACATGACCTCGTGCGCCTCGATGGTCCGGGTGGTGTAGCCGCCGCCGCTGTAGCTGTCGGCGCCGGGCCAGGTGTGTCCGCCGTCGGTGACCGCGACATGCCGTACCTCGGCCCCTCGGTCGCAGCCACGCCAGCGGGAGACGGTGATGTCGGGCTCGGTCACCCGGTCACGGGCGCGGGAGGCGCAGCCGTTCCGCTCGGCCCACCGCGCCACCCAGTCCTGGATGGCGGGGAGTCCGCGGTCGGCGTCCCCGGCGTACGGGATGGTGACATCACCCGTGCCGTGGAAATCGATGACGGGCACCGGACGGGACGGCTCGCACGGCTCACCGGTGGGATAGAGGGCGGCGGCGACGGGCGCGATGGCGGCGATCCGGTCCGCCATGCGGCAGGCGAGCAGGGTGGAGACGAACCCCGCCCCGTTGGACTTCCCGGTGGCGTACACCCGCCGCTCGTCCACGCAGAGGGTGGACTCCAGCCGGTCGAGGAGGTCTTCGGTGAACCGGACGTCGTCCACCCCCGCCGCCGCGTACGGGGCGCCCTGCCACGCCTGGCGGTCCCCGTCACCGGTGCCGATGACCCCGTTGGGGTAGACCACGACGGCCGGCAGGGTGGAGAGCCCGGAGAACTCCTCGGTCCCCGCACCGGTGTTGCCCCGGCCGTGGAAGGCGAGGACGACCGGCCAGTCACGCTTCTCGGTGTATCCGTCCGGGAGATGGAGCTGATACGTCCGCTCCCGTCCGTCGCTGCTGATCGTGTGCGACACGCTGGTGCCGGGCGTCTGGGGGGCGGGCAGCCGGCAGGCGGCCTTGGACGTGCCCCGCGGTACGGGGGCGGAGGCCGCGCTCGCGGTCGTCGCTCCGGTCGAAGCGAGGCACAGGACGAGGCCCACGGCGGCGGTCGCCATCCGCTGGAGGGAGTTCATGGCAGGCTCCTTCTGCCGGACGCCTGGGGGCGGACGGCTCACTGGATTTCGGGGGGTGCCCCGTGCGACGGGGCGGGGATCGCGGCTCGGAGGCGCGACGCGTGACACCTGAGGTGTACTGAACGATGCGTACCGCGTGCGGCGTGCGGGCTGACGAGGAGCGCTCACGCGCGGATGCGGTGCGCGAGGGGTGTTGTTACGGACCTGGCGGTGCGGGCGGGTGCTGCCTACGGCACCAGGCACGCCGTTGCGGTGGCGGCGCGGGCGGCGCGGTGCCGTCTGCGGGGAAGTGGCGGGCGTGGGCGCCCGGTTCAGGCGTCCAGCCACTCCTTGACGAAGGCGACCACACGGACCACAACGGCGTCGACGACCGCCTGTCCGTCCTCGGTGGTCGCCCGGCGCGGGTCACCGAGGATTCCATTGGGGCTGAGCCGGTCGTAGCGCACGACGAGCGCGGGGTGGGCGCCGTGCCGCGAGAGCCGGGAGAGCGGGTCGAGTTGGGCGGTGGAGGTCGTACCGGCGGTGAGCCGGTCGGTGTGCACCAGTTCGGGCGCGAGATGGAGCATCTGCGCGGTCTCGGCCTCGCCGCTGTGACCGTGCACCTCGCTGACCCCCATCCCGGACACGACATCGGCCGCGAGCGGGGTGACGGGGGTCCAGGCGAACTGGAGATCGGGGTGGGTGGTGAGCAGATCCTGTGCCACCGTGGACAGGGTGGCGTTGTTGCCGCCGTGTCCGGTGATGACGAGCACCTTCCGCCAGCCGTGCCGGTACAGGCTCTCGACGTACTCCCGCACCACGGCGGCCAGGGTCGTGGTGGTGAGCGTGACCGTACCGGCGAAGGCGAGATGGTGCGGTGAGACCCCGACCGGCAGCGCGGGGCCGATCACCGCGCGGCCGGCCAGTGCGGCGGCCACGCGCTCGGCCACACCCTCGGCCCGGATCGTGTCCGTGGCCAGGGGCATCGCGGGACCGTGCTGCTCGAACGCGCCGGCCGGGATGATCACCACGGGGCTCGCCGTGACGGCGGTGGCCGCCTCCTCGGTGGTCATCTCGGCGAGTCGCGTTGGCCGCGCGGCGTTCATCGGCGGATCTCCGGATCTGTGGTGGCGCCGTCTTCCGCGGTCGTCGCCGCGTCGGTGTCCGCTGTCCCGGTATCCGCTGCCCCGGTGTCCGGGAAGTCGGCGGCGAGGACCGCCTCGCGGATGAAGCCCAGATGCTCCCGGGTCAGCCGCTCGGCCGCGTCCGCGTCCCCGTCCCGTACCGCCTCGAAGATCTCCACATGCTCCGCGTGGTCCCGTGCGCGGTCGTTGTAGCGATGCCGGATCTCGACCTGATCCCGCGCCCTGACCTGGAGCAGCGCCTCGACGGCCTCGCGCAGCAGCGCGTTGCCGCTCGCGGTCGCCAGCACCACATGGAAGTGCATCGAGGCACGCAGCGACTCGCGCGGCGGATGCAGCGCGTTGGCCGCCGCGGTCCGCAACTGCTCCACCGCCTCCGGTACGCGGGTACGTGCCGCGGCGGCGGCCACGGCGGGTTCCAGGACCAGCCGCGCCTCGACGAGTTCGAGCACCGATTCGCGACTGCCGCGCGGCAGATGCGGGTTGGCGAGCAGCCGTCGCTCACTGCCCGGTCCCACATACGTCCCCGAGCCGTGCCGGAACTCCACCACACCGGTGGCCTCAAGCCTGCGCAGGGCCTCGCGGACCGTGGGCGTGGTGACGTCGAACCGGCGGGCGAGGTCACGCGAGGACGCCAAGGCGTCCCCGGGGACCAGCCGTTCGGTACGGATGATCTCGACGATGCTGTCCGCCAGATGCTCGGACAGTGACAGTTCACTGCGACTCATGAAGTGAATAGATCACTTGATCTCTTCGAGTGTCAATGGTCGTGCGCCGATGTATTTCCGACGCGTTACGGCCGTGCCCGGTCCAGACTCTCCCGCTCGATCAGCCGGGGGAGCGGCACTTGTACGGTGCGGGCCCCGCCGCCGTCGAGCAGTGCGGCCAGCTCCGTCGCGGCGATCCGGCCGAAGGCGACCGAGTCGCGGGAGAGCGCGGTGAGCCAGGGGCGCACCAGTCGGCACAGGGCCGAGTCCTCCCAGGAGATGACCGAGACATCGCCGGGTACGGAGAGACCGAGCCCGGTCGTCACCGCCGCCCCGGCCGCGGCCATCACATCGTTGTCGTAGATCAGGGCGGTCGGCGGGCGGTCCTCCTCCAGTACCCGGCGGGTCACCGCCGCGCCCTGGGTGTCGGAGTAGTCCGTGGTCAGCGAGCGCGCCTCGGGCAGCCCGCGCCGGTCGGCCTCGATCCGCAGCGAGCGGATACGGCGCTCCGTGTGGGCGAGCGAGGGCAGCCCCGCGATATGGACGATACGGCGGTGCCCCAACGCGTGCAGCCGGCCCACGATGGCGGCCATCGCGCCCGCGTCGTCGGCCCGTACCTGCGACAGGCCGGGGTGGCGGCCCGTATCGCCGGCGGGCAGCGCGCCGATGACGACACCGGGGAGTCCCAGCTCGTCCAGGAGATCGGGGCGGGGGTCGTCGGTCCTGGGGTCCACGACCAGCACGCCGTCGACGCGGTGCTCCGCCCACCAGCGCCGGTAGACCGCGCACTCGGCGGGCACATCCTCCACCACCTGGAAAAGCAGGCCGAGTTGACGTTCTGACAGGATCTCCTGGATGCCGGAGATCAGCTGGAGAAAGAACGAGTCGACACCGAGGGTCGCCGCCGGACGGGCCAGCACCAGGCCGACCGTCGCCGAGCCCTCGCCCGACAGCGCGCGGGCGGCGGTACTGGGCCGCCAGCCCAGCTGTTCGGCGACCCGGCGTACCCGGTCGCGGGTCACCTCGGAGACCCCGGGGCGGTCATTGAGCGCGAAGGAGACCGCGCTCTCCGAGACCCCGGCGCGCTGGGCGATGTCCTTCATGGTCGGACGGCGCGGGGGAGTACGTCTGGCCGTGGGGGTGTCCCTGTCCGACGGCGGGTTCGCTGCCACCCGTGTGCCTCTCTTCTCGCGTTCCCCGCTGCGTTCCGGGGTGTGCAACGGGGGCATCGCGGGGCCTTCCGGCCGTACCGGACGAGCCATGTGGACCCCGTACTAATGCGCTTGAGTCCGAGCATCCTAAAGCGCATTAGTGTCATACCGCAAGGAAAGCAAAAGAACGGCTCTGAGCTGCTGTGACACCACGATGATGGGCCTTTGTCGCACGAATGTGTTGACTTTCACCCCAACACATTGCAAGGTCTGCTGGTAATTCGCAGCCGTGGCCCGCAGCTCCGGCTGGCCGTACGCACGCCTGGTCCGAGCAAAGGAGCCGTTCTCCGTGCGCATCTCCCGAAGAGCAGTCGCTGTCGCCGCTGTTCTCGCCACCGTTCTGCCGCTCAGCGCCTGCAGTGGAGGTTCCGGCGAGGACTCCTCCGACGCCTCGGGCCCGGTCAAGGGCAAGATCACCTTCCAGACCTGGAACCTCCAGGCCAACTTCAAGGACTACTTCAACGGAGTCATCAAGGACTTCGAGAAGAAGTACCCCGACACCGAGGTGAAGTGGGTCGACCGGCCGGCCGAGGGCTACGCCGACAAGCTGAGCGCCGACGCCGCCGGCGGCACGCTGCCCGACGTCGTCAATGTCTCGCCGGACCTGGTGGCCCCGCTGGCGAAGGCCGGGCTCGCGCTCGACCTCGACAAGGACGAGACGGCGGCCTCGTTCCGCGACGAGTATCTGCCGGGCGCGTGGCAGAGCCACCAGCTCCCGGGCATGGACGGCACGTACGGCTTCCCCTGGTACCTCAACACCGGCCCGATGTTCTACAACAAGCGGCTCTTCGAGGAGGCCGGACTCGACCCCGAGAAGCCGCCGACGACCTACGACGAGGTCTTCGACCAGGGGCTCAAGCTGGCCGAGCGGAGCGACGGCGAGATCGCCACGCTCGCACAGGTGCCCACCATCGAGGACTTCGGCCGCTACGGCGTCCAGCTGATGAACAAGGAAGGCACCGGCTTCGCCTTCAACGACGCCAAGGGGGTGGAAATGCTCACCCGCTACAAGGAGTTGTTCGACAAGAAGGCGCTCGACCCGCAGGCGCTGACCGCCACGCCCGAGTCCTCCGGGACCAAGTTCCTCACCGAGTCCGTGGCCATGAACCCGGGCAGCGCGCTGGACCTGGAGAACTTCAAGACCAAGGCCCCGACGCTCTACAAGAACATCGGGATCACCGACCAGGTCACCAGCACCGGCAAGGTCAACATGTATGTCATGGGCGTCATGGTGAACGAGAAGAGCCAGCAGAAGCCCGCCGCCGTGGCGTTCGCCCACTTCGTGACCGACGCGACCCGTCAGATGTCGTTCGCCAAGCAGGTCGCCATCTTCCCGAGCACCAAGGGGTCCCTGGACGACCCGTACTTCACCAAGGAGGACGGCACCGACGAGACGCGCGTACGCGTCGCCGCCGCCGAGTCCCTGAAGACGGCCGTCAATTACACGCCCGTCCTGTTCAGCGAGCAGATGAAGACCGAGCTGCGCAACCAGGTCGCCAAGGCGCTCCAGGGCAAGCAGAGCCCCCAGGAAGCACTCGACCGCGCGGTCGAGGCCTGCGACACCCTGCTCAAGTAGAGCTGAGAGCCGAGCCCCGCACCATGAAGAGCACCACCGCCCCCAGGGCGCTGTCCTCGGACGCGGCCGCGGCGGGGACCACGCTCCGGAGCCCCGGCTCCGGGCGTGGGCCCCGCGGCCCCGCGACCGCCATCAGACGCCAACTGCCCACCAGTCCCTGGCTGTTCGCCGCGCCGGGGCTGCTCATCGTCGGCGCCTTCAGCCTCTATCCGTTCCTCAGCACGCTGGTCAACTCCTTCACCGACCGGCGGACCCTGGTCGCCGGCGAGTTCGTGGGGCTGGCCAACTTCCGGGAACTGCTCCAGGACGAGATGTTCTGGATCGGCCTGCGCAACAGCGCGCTGTATGTCGTGGGGGTCGTCCCGGCGCTGATCGTCCTGCCTCTGCTGCTCGCCATGCTCGTACAGCGAAATATCCCCGGCATCACCTTCTTCCGCTCCGCCTTCTACACCCCCGTGGTCGCCTCGATCGTGGTGGTCGGGCTGATCTGGGTGTGGATGCTGGACGACCGGGGGCTGATCAACGCGGTGCTCGAAGCGGTGGGGGTCGGCAGGATCGGCTTCCTCAGCGACCAGTGGCTGCTGCTGTTCAGCGCGATGGCCGTCACGGTCTGGAAGGGCCTTGGCTACTACATGATCATTTACCTGGCCGCGCTGGCCAACGTACCGCGCGAGCTGCACGAGGCCGCCGCCGTGGACGGGGCGGGCGCCATCCGCCGCTTCGTCACCGTCACCGTACCGGCGGTCCGTTCCACCATGGTCCTCGTCGGTGCGCTGTCCTCGGTCGCCGCCTTCAAGGTGTTCTCCGAGGTCTATCTGATGGCCGGGCCCAGCGGTGGTCCCGCCGGCGAGGACACCACGCTGGTGATGCTCGTCCAGCGCGTCGGGACCGGACTGAGCGGCCGGGTCGGCTATGCCTCCGCCATCTCCGTGGTGGTCTTCGTCGTCACGGTCGCCCTGATGCTGCTGGTGCTCCGCGCCGACCGCAAGGAGGACGCGTGAGCTTCCCCAAGACCATCGACGCCGAGGGCCGGCGCATCGCACCCTGGCAGCTCGCCCTGCGGTACGCCCTGCTGCTCGTGATGCTGGCCGTGATGATCGGGCCGTTCGTGTGGCAGCTGTCCACCTCGCTCAAGGGCATGCACGAGGACATCTACAGCTCCCCGCCCACGTTCCTGCCGAGCGAGCCGACGCTGGACAACTTCGGCCGGGTCGCCGAGATCATCCCGGTCTGGGACTACGCGTTCAACTCGCTCAAGGTCGCCTCCGCCAATGTGATCACCAACTGTGTCGGCGCCGCGCTGGCCGGTTACGCGCTGGCCCGGATGCGCTACCGGGGCCGCCGCGCCGCGACCCTGGCGTTCATCCTCGCCATGCTCGTGCCCGTCGAGGGCATCATCATCGCCCAGTTCACCACCATGCGTGATCTCGGTCTGAACAACACCCTGCTCGGGGTGCTGCTGCCCGGATCGATCGGCGCGATGAACGTCCTGCTGATGCGCAACGCCTTCCTCAACCTCCCCCAGGAGGTGGAGGAAGCGGCCTTCGTCGACGGCGCCAACACCTGGCAGCGGTTCCTGAGGATCGCGCTGCCGTCGGTCAAGGGCACCCTCGCGGTGGTGGCGATCTTCGCCTTCATGGGCGCCTGGGACGACTTCCTCTGGCCGCTGATCGTCCTCAGCGACCCGGAGAACTTCACCCTGACCATCGGACTGAACTATCTGCACGGCACCTTCGCCCAAGACCCGCGGCTGGTCGCGGCGGGTACGGTCATCGCGGTCGTGCCGCTCATCGTGCTCTTCGCCTGTCTCCAGCGTTACTTCTTCCGAGGCGTCGGCGAAGGCGCCGTAAAGGGCTGACCGGCCCGACCCGCGGATCCCGCACCCCCGCCCGCACTCCTCGCACCCACGCCCGCTGTCCAACGCACCACAGAACCAGGACAACGTTGCCAGTATGAGCACTCCCGCGCCGCGCTTCGGCGCCAACTACACGCCCAGCCAGGGCTGGTTCCACCACTGGCTGGACTTCGATCTCGATGAGGTACGCGCCGACCTGGACTCGATCGCGGGTCTCGGCCTCGACCACATCCGGGTCTTCCCGCTCTGGCCGCTCTTCCAGCCCAACCGGGCGCTGATCAGGCCCCGCGCCGTCGAACAGCTGGTCCAGCTCGCCGACGCCGCCGCCGAACGCGGTCTGGACGTCAATGTCGACGGACTCCAGGGCCATTTGTCGAGCTTCGACTTCCTGCCCGCGTGGACCCAGACCTGGCACCGGCGGAACATCTTCACCGACAACGATGTCGTCGCCGGACAGGCCGAATATCTCCGTACGCTCGCCGCCGCCCTCGCCGACCGGCCGAACTTCCTCGGCATGACCATCGGCAACGAGATCAACCAGTTCTCCGGGCCGCCGCACCCCGATCCCGACCCCATCACCCCGGCGCAGGCCGCCGACTGGCTCCGGCGGCTGCTGGACGCCTGCGAGGAGGGTGCGCCCGGGAAGCTCCATCTGCACGCCGAGTACGACGCCGCCTGGTACCAGGACAAGCACGCCTTCACCCCCGCGCACGCGGCCAGGATCGGCGCCGTCACTGCCGTACACTCCTGGGTCTTCAACGGCACCGCGCAGCGGCACGGCCGTACCGGCACCGCCACCGAGCACCACGCCGCCTATCTGATCGAGCTGTCCAAGGCATGGGCCCTGGAACCGCACCGGCCCGTCTGGCTCCAGGAGGTCGGCGCCCCGGCGCCGCTGATCCCGGCCGAGCACGCCGCCGCGTTCACCGAGGCGACCGTGGCCAACGCGCTGGACTGCCCCGACGTCTGGGGCATCACCTGGTGGTGCTCGCACGACGTGTCACGTTCGCTCGCCGACTTCCCCGAACTGGAATACAGCCTCGGCCTGCTGACGAACGACCGCGAGGTCAAGCCGGCCGGGCGGTCCATCGCCCGGATCGTCGAGGAGTGGCGCGGCAGAACGTACCGCCCGGAGCCCCGCACCACCGCGCTCGTGGTCGATATCGGCGACGACGAGACCGCGGACTGTCCGACCGGGGACGGTGAGCAGACGTCCGCCCGGAGCACCTGCGGTCCCGGCGGGGCGTTCTTCGAGGCCTTCGCGCGGCTCACCGAGGCCGGCGCCCGCCCCACCTCAGTCCTCGCGAGCCGCGCCGAGGACACGGAGCATCTGGCCGCCCGCGGAATCACCGAGGTCGTCCACCCGGACCAGGTCAGGTGAGTCAGCGGAGCCCAGCGAGTCCGGTGCCGAGGGAAACGGGCAGTCACTGACCCATGGCCCGAATCCCCTGACCCGTGTACGAGTAGTCCCTGACCCTTCCCGGTAACCCGCACCCACACGTATCTCAGGAGCACCCCTTCATGCACGACGACCGCAGCCTGGTGGAGGCCCGCCTCAAGCGCGTACTCGACGAGCGCGTCCGGCCCGCCGTATATCCCGAATCGATACCGCTGGACGTCGCTGTCTGGAACGCGCCGGGCGAACCCGTACCCGTCGAAGAGGGCCTGGCGGGCCCGGCCGAGCCGGTCAGGGCCGGCGACCGGTGGGGCGCCCCCTGGGGCACCAGCTGGTTCCGGGTCTCCGGGACCGTCCCCGAGAAATGGGCGGGCCGTACGGTCGAGGCGATCCTCGACCTCGGCTTCGACGAGAACATGCCCGGCTTCCAGTGCGAGGGCCTGGTCTACCGGCCCGACGGCACTCCGGTGAAGGGCCTCAACCCGCGCAACCAGTGGGTACGGATCGGAGCGCCCGTCGCGGGCGGCGAAGAGGTCCTGCTCCATGTCGAGGCCGCGTCCAACCCGGTGATCCTCGACTACCACCCCTTCCTGCCGACTCTGCTCGGTGACAAGGAGACCGCGGGCAGCGAGCCGCAGTACACCCTGGCCCGGATGGATCTCGCGGTCTTCGACGAGACCGTCTGGCAGCTGATCCAGGACCTGGAGGTGCTGGGCGAGCTGATGGCCGAACTGCCCCTGGACGGCGCCCGCCGCTGGGAGATCCTGCGCGCGATCAGCCACGCGCTCGACGCGGTCGACCTCCAGGACGTGAACGGCACCGCGGCAGCGGCCAGGGAACGGCTCGCCGAGGTCCTGGCGACCCCCGCGCCGCCGACCGCCCACCGCCTCAGCGCGGTCGGCCACGCCCATATCGACTCCGCCTGGCTGTGGCCGCTGCGCGAGACGGTACGCAAGGTCGCCCGTACGACCGCCAATATGACCGCGCTGCTTGAGGACGAGCCGGAATTCGTCTTCGCGATGTCGCAGGCGCAGCAGTTCGCCTGGATCAAGGAGCACCGGCCCGAGGTCTACGCCAAGGTCAAGCGGGCCGTGGCCGACGGCAGGTTCGTACCGGCCGGCGGTATGTGGGTGGAGTCCGACACCAATATGCCCGGCTCCGAGGCGATGGCCCGGCAGTTCGTGCACGGCAAGCGCTTCTTCCTCGATGAGTTCGGCATCGAGAACGACGAGGCGTGGCTGCCCGACACCTTCGGCTTCGCGGCGGGACTGCCGCAGATCATCAAGGCCGCCGGGTCCAAGTGGCTGCTCACCCAGAAGATCAGCTGGTCCACGATCAATACATTCCCGCACCACACCTTCCGCTGGGAGGGTATCGACGGGACCCGTATCTTCACCCACTTCCCGCCGGTCGACACCTACAACTGCTCGATGACGGGTCAGCAGATCGCCCACGCCGCGAAGAACTTCAAGGAGAAGGGCGTCGCCAGACACTCCCTCGCACCGACCGGCTGGGGCGACGGAGGCGGCGGCACGACCCGCGAGATGATCGCCAAGGCGGCCCGGCTGCGCAGTCTCGAAGGCTCCGCGACGGTCGAGTGGGAGACGCCCGGTGAGTTCTTCGCCAAGGCCGAGGCGGAGTACCCGAACCCGCCGGTCTGGGTCGGTGAGCTCTATCTGGAGCTGCACCGCGCCACCCTCACCAGCCAGGCGAAGACCAAGCAGGGCAACCGGCGCAGCGAGCATCTGCTGCGCGAGGCCGAGCTGTGGGCCGCGACCGCCGCCGTACGCACCGGCGCGCCGTACCCGTACGAGGAACTGGACCGGATCTGGAAGACCGTGCTGCTGCACCAGTTCCATGACATCCTGCCCGGCTCGTCGATCGCCTGGGTGCACCGCGAGGCGGAGAAGACGTACGCGGCCCTCGCGGCCGAGCTGAACGGGATCGTGGACACGGCGCAGCGCGCCCTCGCCGGGGACCCTTCCGGCGGGACGACCCTGCTCTTCAACTCCGCGCCGCACGCGCGCGGCGGTGTCCCGGCGGGCGCGGCGGGACCGGTCGGCGGGAGCGGCAGCGCGCAGCTGTCGGCGCGTGAGGGCGGCGGGTATGTCCTCAGCAACGGGCTGCTGGAGGTGGAGATCGACGGCCGGGGCCTGGTGGTGTCGGTCTATGACATCAGCGCGGAGCGCGAGACCGTCGCCCCCGGCGAGGCCGCCAACCTCCTCCAGATCCATCCCGACTTCCCGAACCAGTGGGACGCGTGGGACGTGGATGAGTTCTACCGGAACACCGTCACCGATCTGACGGACCTCGACACGCTCTCCCCGGTCGAGGACGGCGACGCCCCGGCCGGTGCGCTGCCGGCCGGCGCGGTCGGTGTCCGGGTCGTGCGCGGCTTCGGCTCCTCGAAGGTCACCCAGCTGCTGACGCTCACCCCCGGGGTCAAGCGGCTCGACATCGACACCGAGGTCGACTGGCACGAGACCGAGAAGTTCCTCAAGGCGGCCTTCCCGCTGGATGTCCACGCCGAGCGGTACGCGTCGGAGACCCAGTTCGGCCATGTGTACCGGGCCACCCACACCAACACCAGCTGGGAGGCGGCCAAGTTCGAGGCGTGCAACCACCGCTTCGTGCATCTGGAGGAGCCGGGGTGGGGCGTCGCGCTGGTCAACGACTCGACGTACGGACACGACGTGACCCGTACGGTCCGCGCCTCGGACGCCGGTACGACCACGACCGTCCGCGTCTCGCTGCTGCGCGCCCCGCGCTTCCCGGACCCCGAGACCGACCAGGGCGTCCACCGCTTCCGGCACGCTCTGGCGCCCGGTGCGTCGATCGGTGACGCGGTCCGCGAGGGCTACCGCGTGAACCTGCCGGAGCGCCGGATCTCCGGCGACGCCGAGGTCTCCCCGCTGGTGAGCGTCGACAACGACGCCGTCGTCATCAGCGCCGTGAAGCTGGCCGACGACGAGAGCGGCGATCTGGTCGTACGGCTCTACGAGTCGACCGGCGGACGGGCCAAGGCACGGGTCGGCATCGGCTTCGAGGCCACCGCACTGGCCGTGACCGATCTGCTGGAGCGTCCGCTGGCCGAGGTGGAGCCGCCGGAGTTGGCCGGCGGATCGGTCCAGCTCGCGCTGCGCCCGTTCGAACTGGTCACGCTGCGGCTGACGCGCGGCTGATCGTACGCCGGCACACGCGGCGGGCGCCCCGGGGGAACGGGTCGTCCGCCGTCGTGCCGTCATGTGTGCGGCCGGTGGTCCAGCGCCTGCGCGGCCACCAGATGGAGGAACTCCCGCTCGTTGCCCGCCAGGCCCGCCGCGTCGAGCGCTTCGTCCGCCTCGGCGATCGGGGCGGCCAGCAGCCGCGCCGCCGGGGACGCCTGCGACGGGTCGTCCAGCACGGCGCGTACGGCCGCCAGAAGGCGCAGATAGGCCCGCGCGGCGGTGCACTCACCCGATGTGCTCGATGTCAGGGACGTGGTGGTGGTCATCCCGGCTTCCTCCCGATGGATCTGTCGGACCCTCAAGTCTGGGTCATGGGTCTGACAACCGGCCCGAGGAACGGCCGGGCCGCAGGCGCCGCCATGGCGCCCTCGGACGCCGGGACCACAGCTCCGGCCAGGTCCGGATCAGCAGCCAGGCCGCGGACATCGCGAACAGCGCGGCGGTGATCAGCAGCCAATGGCCCAGGAAGACATCGATATCGAGCCCGGTGGCCGGCTCGTACGGCTCCGGGGTACGCAGCACCAGCGGCCAGTACACCAGCAGCAACAGCGACGAGAGAAAGGCCGGCACGCGTACGTAGTTGACGCCCGCGCGCGCCACCGGCCGCCGACTCCGCGCCAGGGCGGTCCTGACGGCCCGGTCGCCGAGCGCGTACACCGGCACCAGCAGGAGATCGTGCAGCACCGCCGCGCCCACCAACCAGAGCACGATCAGCGGCCAGTCGCCCGCGAGCAGCCGGACCCCGGCGTACCCGCACACCGCGAACGAGGCCAGCAGAATCAGGAGTTGGGCGGGGGACTCCCCGTACAGCCGGCGGAAGCGCCGTCGCACGTCCAGGCGACGGCGCAGGTCCCGCGGGCTCACCCGGGGCATTCTCAAACGGGCCATGACGACTCCCCGAAGCTCAGCCGCCGGACCCACTTGGTGTTCATCACACCCGGCGCGCCCGGCACGATCACCCGCGCCGGATAGCCGTGATCCGCGGACAGTTCGGCGCCGTTGACCCTGAGGGCGAGCAGCGAGCGCGGATCGCGTACCTGGTTGTCCCGCAGGGCCACCTCCCGGAAGGAGCCGTGCGACTGCGTCGACTCCACGAACACGCTCGGCGGCGCGTCCCCGAGCCCCACCAGGGCGGCGAGATCGCGCAGCCGGACCCCCTCCCAGTGCTGGTCGGAGGTGGACCAGCCCTCCACACAGGCGATCGGCAGCGCGGAGCCGTGCTGGGGCAGCCGTTCCAGCTCGGCCCGGGTCAGTACGGTCTCCCGGCCGCCGCCCCGTACGGTCAGCCGCCAGTCGGGACCGATGTCCCGCGCGCGGATCCCGACGTCCCCCGCAGTCTTGTTGATCTGGAAGCCGTTCGGACCGGAACCGGGTTCGCGGCCGTGCGGGGCGAGCAGCGCCGTACGGCGCAGCGGGCCGCCGATGCTCTGACCGGCCGTCACCACGAGCAGCGCCAGCGAGCCAAGCCCCACCATTCCGAGCGCGCCGCGCCGCGAGAGGGTGGGCGGCGCCGGATCGCGGGAGACAAGGCCGGTCTCGTCCAGCGGCTCGGGTACGGTCCGCGCCACCGGAGTCCGCAGCTCCGCGCGGAGGTCCCGGCCGCGCAGCGCCCGCACCGTACGCGGCAACCGCAGGGCGGCATGGGCGACGAACGCCCCGATGAACACCCACGCCCCGTAGAAGTGCAGCGGATAGAACGAGCCCGGGAAGATGTACTCCAACTGGACGTTGAGCACGCCGGTGACGAACTCGAACAGCCCGCCCCCGACGAGGAACAGCAGGGACAGCCGGTCCAGCGCGTGGCCGGGCGAGCGTACCGGCGGCATCACGAACAGCTTCGGCACGACCGACCACAGCTTCGCGAGCAGCACCGGTACGAGCACGATCCCGAGCGTCACATGCACGCCCTGCGTGACGCGGTAGAGCCAGTAGGGGTCGGTCGGCCAGTCGAAGAGATAGAAGCCGAGCAGCCCCTTGTCCGGTGTCTTGTCGTTGACCGGGGACAGATCGGGGTTGTACGCGAGATAGGACACCAGCCCCGTCAGGAAGAGGACGGGGATGCCGATCAGCAGCACCACGGCGAAGACGGACGTCAGCCAGGGGCCGCGCAACGGGCTGCGCCACACGGGGGTGAGGCGGTCGGGGACTTTCATACGGGTGACCGTAGAGCGCGGGACGCGCCGGATCCGGTTTCGACGCATGACGAAACCCTGACGTCCGTCGTTCGCCCACCCCGAGCGGCGGGAGATCTGACGGTTCGATGACGCGGCCTGTCGATCGCCCCGGTACGGGGGAGCGCACGCCTAACGTGACGCCGTGACCCTGCTACCCCGCCCCGGCACGGGCTCCGGAACCGCGCGAACCCCGGGGACTCCGGAAGCCGCGCGCACAGCGCCCGACCCCGCGCACCGCTCGGGCCGCCTGCTCGACCTGGTGGCGGCCGGAGCGGGGGCGCTCCTCTTCGCCGTCGCCGCCGTGGCCGGCACCCTGATCGAGCACTACGACGGGACCCTGCACGTCAGCTGGCCGCCCCTGCTGGCCGAGTGGATGCCGCACCTCGGCCCCGGCACGCTCCCCGCGCTGGGGACCGCCGTCGCGGTGATCGCGTACGGCCCGCCCCTCGCCGCCCGGCTGTCCTGGCGCCGGCTGACGTGGTTCAGCTGGGCCGCCGCGCTGGCCTGGACCTGGTCGCTGGCGCTGGTGGACGGCTGGCAGCGCGGTGTGGCCGGCCGGCTGACCACCCGGCACGAGTATCTGAGCGGTGTCGACCGGTTCGAGGACATCCCCGCCACCCTGCGCGACTTCACCCGGCACATCCTGATCGGCCCGCCGGACAACTGGCCGACCCATATCGCGGGCCATCCGCCGGGCGCCGTCCTGACCTTCGTCGGACTCGACCGGATCGGGCTCGGCGGCGGCGCGTGGGCCGGCGCGTTCTGCGTGGTCACCGGCGCCTCGACGGCCGCCGCCGTCCTCGTCACGCTGCGCGCGCTGGGCGCCGGACGCGCGGCACGGGCGGCGGCCCCCTTCCTCGTCCTCGCCCCGGGCGCCGTATGGGTCGGCGCCTCCGCCGACGGTTACTTCGCGGCCGTCGCCGCCTGGGCGCTCGCCCTGCTGGCGCTCGCGGCCACCCGTACCGTCCGCGCGCCCTGGGCGGCGGCGCTCGGCTCCGGCCTGCTGTTCGGGGTGACGGTCCATCTGTCGTACGGGCTGACGCTGATGGTCGTCCCGGCCGTCGCTGTGCTCGTCCTCGCCCGTACGGCACGGCCGCTGCCGATGGCGGGGTTCGCCGTGCTGGGCTTCGCGGCGGTGGCGGTGACGTTCCTGCTGGCCGGCTTCCGGTGGTGGGAGGCGTACGGACTGCTGGTGGAGCGCTACTACCAGGGCGTGGCCCGGGAGCGCCCGTACGGCTACTGGGTATGGGCCAACGGAGCCGGCGTGGTGATCGCGGCGGGACTCGCCGCGGTCGCCGGGATCCGGCGCCTGCCGGCCGCCGTCCGCGGGGCCCGGGGCTCCGCCCGGGGCCCCGGGAACGCCGACAGGACCGTCGCCCTGCTGGTGGCCGCCGTGCTCCTGGCGCTCCTGGTCGCGGATCTGTCGGGGATGAGCAAGGCCGAGACGGAGCGCATCTGGCTGCCGTTCACGCTCTGGCTTCCGGCCGCCGCCGCGCTGCTGCCCTCCCGCGACCACCGGGGCTGGCTCGCGGCCCAGGCCGGCCTTGCGCTCCTCGTCAACCATCTGCTGCTGACGGTCTGGTGACCGCCGCGCGGGCAGCGGTCCCGCATCAGCTTCGACGCGCGCCCTACGGAGCGCGCGAGGTCAGATAGGCGACCGTGGCCGGATCCGCCGGGAGGAACGTCTCGATGGCCAGCTCGGCGACCGTCACGTCCATCGGGGTGTTGAAGGTGGAGATGGACGAGAGGAAGGAGAGCACCCGCCCGTCGTGCTCGATGATCATCGGCAGCGCGAAGCTCGGCCCCGCGACGGAAGGGAGCGCACCCGCGTCCCCGCCAGGCGCCGCGCCCCCAGCGGGCACCGCGCCCTCCTCCGCCCCGGACTCCGGCAGCGGATACGCCGCGACCTCGTCGTACACGGCGCGCAGCGCCGGGGAGCGGTCCAGCGCGAGCTGGCGCTCCATCTGGTCCAGCAGATGCCCGCGCCACTCCGGCAGATTGCGGATGCGCGGAGCAAGTCCCTCCGGATGGAGGGTGAGCCGCATCGCGTTGAGCGGCGGCGCGAGCAGCTTCGCGGGCAGCCCCTCCATCAGCATGGCGATGCCCCGGTTGGCGGCCACCACGGTGTACGTCCCGTCCACGACGACCGCCGGATACGGCTCGTACCCCCGGAGCAGCCGCTCCAGCCCCTCACGCACGGCGTCCATGGCGGGGTCGTCCAGCGCCGTCTCGGTGAACCGGGGCGCGTAACCCGCCGCAAGCAGCAAGGTGTTGCGCTCCCGTACCGGCACATCGAGCCGATCGGCGAGCCGCAGCACCATCTCCTCGCTGGGGCGGGCGCGGCCCGTCTCGATGAAGCTGATGTGCCGGGCGGACGAATCCGCCCGGATCGCCAGCTCCAGCTGGCTGACCCGACGCCGCTTGCGCCAGTCGCGCAGCAGCGGACCGACGGCCGGCTCGGCGGCACGAGCCACCGTGAATCCGGCCGCCGTGACCTGAGCCGTCGTACCGCTGGCTGCCATAGGAGGACCGTAGTGCACCGGTCCGGGCAGGGGCGTACGGGGTGCGCGCGGCACGGCGGCCCCGGCGGCGCGGAGTGACGACGTATCGTCGGCCGCGTCGCTGCCCGTTCCCGAAAGGAGCCCCGGCCATGGCCGCCGAGCCGCTGTCGCAGAACGAGATCGAGGACCTGCTGCGGGAGCTTCCCGGCTGGTCCGTGGAGAACGGCCTGCTGACCCGTACCTACCGGCTGGGCACCCACTTCGCGGCGACCGCGATGGTCGTCCATATCGCCCAGACCCAGGAGGAGTTGAACCACCACTCCGCTCTGACCCTGGGCTACAACACCGTCTCCCTCGCGGTGAGTACACATGACGCGGGCGGCGCCCTCACCGCGCGCGACGCCGGACTGGCACGGCGCGTCGAGGCGTTCGCTCCCGTGCACGGCGCCGCCTGACGGCTGCCGCCGGTCCCGCGAACGGCCCTTCGGCCGGTCCATTTACGCTGGTGACCATGGACGTACTGGCGGGACTCCTCGACGGACCTCGGGCGCGCGGGGCTTTTCTCCTGCGCATGGTGATGGAGCCGCCGTGGTCCGTCCGGATCGAGGACCGGGCCCCGCTCTGTCTGATGTGTGTCACCCGCGGTGAGGCCTGGATCATCCCCGACGGCGGCGGTGATCCGGTACTGCTGCGCCCCGGGGACGTCGCGATCGCCCGCGGCCCGGAGCCGTACATCACCGCCGACAGCCCCGGCACCGCGCCCCGCGCGCTGATCGGCCCCGGCGGCGCCTGCCGCACCCTGGAGGGCCGGCCGCTCGCCCAGTCCATGCACCTGGGCGTACGGACCTGGGGCAACGCCCCGGACGGCGGGACGACCGTCCTCACCGGTACGTACCAGATGGACGGCGAGGTCAGCAGACGGCTGCTGGACGCGCTGCCGCCGCTGCTCCATCTGCCGGCCGACGTCTGGAACTGCCCGCTGACGCCCGTCCTCGACGACGAGATCTCCCGGGACGAGCCGGGCCAGAGCGTGGTGCTCGACCGAGTGCTCGATCTGATGCTGATCGCCGTGCTCAGGGCGTGGTTCGCGCGGCCCGGCGCGGAGGCGCCCGGGTGGTACCGCGCCATGGCCGATCCGGCGGTCGGCAACGCCCTGCGGCTGCTCCAGAACGAGCCGGCCCGACCCTGGACGGTCGCCTCGCTCGCCACCGCGTGCGGGGTCTCACGGGCCGGGCTCGCCCGCCGCTTCACCGAGCTGGTCGGGGAGCCCCCGATGGCGTATCTCACCGGCTGGCGGCTCGCGCTCGCCGGGGATCTGCTGCGCGGCACGGACGCGACGGTCGAGTCGGTGGCCAGGAAGGTCGGCTACAGCGGTTCGTTCGCGCTGAGCGCGGCCTTCAAACGGGTACGCGGTGTCAGCCCCCAGGAATACCGGTCGGGCGCGCTGCCGGTCGGCTAGGTCCTGGGCCCTAAGTCCTGGGACGACAGCGCCGTCGGCCGGAACCGGCCGACGGCGCCGCGGTGTTCAGGGTCAGCTGTTGACTTCCGCCGGGTCGGAACCGAGGCGCCTGCCCTCGTCCAGCGCGGCGAACGCCGCCAGATCGTCGGCGTCCAGCTCGAAGCCGAAGACGTCGATGTTCTCCTGGATCCGGGACGGGGTCACGGACTTGGGGATCACCACGTTCCCCAGCTGGAGGTGCCAGCGGAGCACCACCTGCGCCGGGGTCCTGCCGTGCTTGTGCGCGACGGCGGCCACCGTCGGGACATCGAGCAGCCCCTTGCCCTGGCCGAGCGGCGACCACGCCTCGGTGGCGATGGAGTGCTTCGCGTGGAGGGCCCGGGACTCGGTCTGCTGGAGCTGCGGGTGCAGCTCGATCTGGTTGACGGCGGGGACCACGGAGGTCTCGCCGAGCAGCCGCTCCAGGTGCTCGGGAAGGAAGTTCGAGACACCGATGGCCTTGGCACGGCCCTCGCCCAGGATCTTCTCGAACGCCTTGTAGGTGTCGACATAGGTGTCGGCGGCCGGCTTCGGCCAGTGGATCAGATAGAGGTCGACGTACTCCAGGCCGAGCTTCCCCAGCGAGGTGTCGAAGGCACGCAGCGTCGTGTCGTAGCCCTGCTCGCTGTTCCACAGCTTGGTGGTGACGAACAGTTCCTCACGGGCGATCCCGGAGGCCGCGATGGCCTTGCCCGTGCCCTCTTCGTTGCCGTAGATGGCGGCGGTGTCGATGCTGCGGTAGCCGGCCTCCAGAGCGGTGCCGACGGCCCGCGTCGCCTCGTCGTCCGGGACCTGCCAGACGCCGAAGCCGAGCTGGGGCATCTCGATGCCGTTGTTGAGAGTGAGGGTGGGGACCTTGCTCACGAGCGGTCGATCCTAACGTCGTCGGTTTCTTCTCCGGAACACAACGGTCACGGCCGCGGGCGGATTCCCGCGGTCGTGGACGTCAGTGGCGCCTCAACGGTAGAGCGCGTCCACCTCGACCGCGTAGGCGGCCTCGATCGCCTTGCGCTTGAGCTTCAGCGACGGTGTCAGCAGCCCCAGTTCCTCGCTGAAGGGATGCGCGAGGATCCGGAACGTACGGATCGACTCGGCCTGGGACACCGCCGTGTTCGCGGCCACCACCGCGCGCCGGATCTCCATCTCCAGATCCTTGTCCCGCACCAGCTCGGTGGGTTTGAGCGGGGGCCTGCCCTGGAGGGACAGCCAGTGGTCGACGGCCTCCCGGTCCACGGTCACCAGCGCCGCGATGTACGGCCGGTCATTGCCGACCACGATGCACTGCGACACCAGCGGATGCGCCCTCACCCGGTCCTCCAGGGCGCCGGGCGAAACACTCTTGCCGCCCGAGGTGACCAGGATCTCCTTCTTCCGTCCGGTGATGGTCAGATAGCCGTCCCCGTCGAGCGAACCGAGGTCGCCGGTGGCCAGCCAGCCGTCGTGCAGTACGGCGTCGGTGGCCTTGGGGTCGTTGAGATAGCCGGAGAAGATCTGGCCGCCGCTCAGCCACACCTCGCCGTCCGCGGCGATATGCACCGAGGTGCCGGGGATCGGCTGGCCGACCGTGCCGTAGCGGGTACGCTCCGGCGGGTTGGCGGTCGCCGCCGCGCAGGACTCGGTGAGCCCGTACCCCTCGTAGACGGTGACGCCCGCGCCCGCGAAGAACAGCCCGAGCCGCCGGTCCATCGCGGAACCGCCCGACATGGCGTGCCGTACCCGGCCGCCCATCGCGTCACGGACCTTGCTGTAGACGGCCTTCTCGAAGAACTGGTGCTGCACCCGCAGCGTCGCGGAAGGGCCGGGACCGAGACCGAAGGCCCGGTGCTCCAGCGCCTCCGCGTACCGCACCGCCACCTCCACGGCCTTGTCGAAGGGCCCGGCCTTGTCGTCCGTCTCGGCCTTGCGGCGCGCCGCGTGGTAGACCTTCTCGAAGACGTACGGCACGGCCAGGATGAAGGACGGCCGGAACGCCACCAGATCGGGCAGCAGCGCGCTCGCCTGGAGGACGGGCTGATGGCCCAGCTTCACCCGGCCGCGGATCGCCGCGATCTCGATCATGCGTCCGAAGACATGCGCGAGTGGCAGGAAGAGCAGGGTCGACGCCTCGTCACCCGGCTTGGAGCGGAAGACCGACTCCCAGCGGTTGAGGACCGTGTCCGCCTCGAACATGAAGCAGGCGTGGGTGATCACACACCCTTTGGGGCGTCCGGTGGTGCCCGAGGTGTAGATCACCGTGGCCACGGAGTCCGGTGTCACCGCCCTGCGATGCCGGTGCACCACCTCGTCGTCGATATCGGCGCCCGCCGCGAACAGTTCGCCCACCGCGTCGGCGTCCAACTGCCAGAGCCGTTTGAGCCTGGGCAGCCGGTCGATGACCGAACCGATGGTCATGGCGTGGTCCTCGTGCTCGACCATGCAGGCCGAGACCTCGGCGTCGTACAGCATCCAGTAGACCTGTTCGGCCGAGGACGTGGGATAGACCGGTACGGACTGCGCGCCGACCGCCCAGAGCGCGAAGTCGAAGAGCGTCCACTCGTAGCGGGTACGGGACATGATCGCGACCCGGTCACCGAACCGTACGCCGTGCGCGAGCAGCCCCTTGGCCAGCCCCAGCACCTCGTCACGGAACGCCGCCGAGGTCATGTCCCACCAGTGCCCCCGCTCATCCTTGCGGCCGAGCGCGACGCGTCGCGGATCGTCCACGGCATGATCGAACACGGCGTCCGCGAGCCCACCGACGTGGGGGGCGGCCGGCAGAGGGGGGACGGTGAACTCGCGCAATGACTTGCTCCTTGTGGCGCTCCGCGCAGCGCGGGTGACGGTACCCCAACGGGCGCTCCGGGGGGAGAGCGTCCACGGAACCGGGACGAAGCCGTATCACCACAGGTCAGCGCCCGATTCGGGCCCGCTTTCGCAGGCTCGTGAGGGACATCTGACCCTGGAGTAAGTGGCCGGTGGGGGAATCTCCACCGAATCCGTACGCCGCTGTCACGCACGCTCTACCGCACCGGGGTTCTTGGTCTGTACCTGTGCCCCTCCGCCGGTGCACCGTCAGTTGTCCGCCGCCGGACGGTGCAGCCGGTCGCCGCCCGCCAGGATCGCCGCGGCCAGCGCGTCGGCCGCCTCCTGGGCGTCCGGGCGGCCGCGGCGCCGGCCGTGGAGCAGGACGAAGTCCACCCCGCCCAGCTCGGGCAGCCCCGCCTTCGCCGGGACCGGCACCAGGCCCGGTGGTATCAGCCCCCGGGTGTGCGCCATGACGCCGAGCCCCGCGCGGGCCGCCGCGATCAGTCCGCTCAGGCTGCCGCTCGTACACGCGATGCGCCAGCGCCGGTCGTGCGCCTCCAGCACCTCCAGCGCGCGGGCACGGGTGAGGGCGGGCGGCGGAAAGGCGATCAGCGGGACCGGACGCTCCGGGTCGAGGCGCAGCCGCGATGCCCCGATCCAGGCCAGGGTGGACTGCCAGACCAGCTCGCCATGGCGGTCGCCCGTGCGGCGTTTGGCCAAAACCAGATCGAGCCGGCCGTCCGCCAGCTGTTCGTGCAGGATGCCGGAGAGCTCCACGGTCAGCTCCAGGTCGACCTCGGGATGGTCGAGCCGGAAGGTCTCCAGGATCTCCGGGAGCCGGGTGAGGACGAAGTCCTCCGAGGCACCGAACCTGAGCCGGCCGCGCAGCCGGGTGCCGGTGAAGTAGGCCGCCGCCCGGTCGTGGGCCGCCAGGATCGTGCGGGCGAAGCCGAGCATGGCCTCGCCGTCCTCGGTCAGCTCCACGCTGTGGGTGTCCCGGGTGAACAGGAGCCGCCCCGTCGCCTCCTCAAGACGGCGGATGTGCTGGCTCACCGTGGACTGGCGCAGCCCCAGCCGGTGCGCGGCCCGCGTGAAACTCAGGGTCTGGGCCACGGCCAGGAAGGTGCGCAGCTGTCGTGGGTCGTACATACCGCCAGGTTAGAGCGTTATCACGGACCACGATGACAGTCAGAGTGGTATGCGGGATTCCCGATCATGGAGAACAGGGGGACCATGGGGAGGCACGTACTGTACCGACAGCCAGTAGTGGAGCACATGAACCGCCGCCTTTCCCCGCGCATCCGGATCCCGTCCTGGCTACCTGTCGACCCCTACATCCTGGCGCTCATCGGAACCGTCGCCCTCGCCGCGCTGCTGCCGGCCTCCGGTACGGTCGCCGACGTCGCGGGCGGGGCCTCGACCGGGGCGGTGGCGCTGCTGTTCTTCCTCTACGGGGCGCGGCTCTCCACCCGCGAGATGGTCGACGGGCTCAAGCACTGGCGGCTCCATCTGACCGTCCTCGCCTGTACGTTCGTGGTCTTCCCGTTGCTGGGCCTGGCCGCGCGGGGGCTCGTACCGTTCGCTCTGACGCCCGAGCTCTACAGCGGACTGCTCTTCCTCTGTCTGGTGCCCTCCACGGTCCAGTCGTCCATCGCCTTCACCTCCATGGCCCGCGGCAATGTGGCCGCCGCGATCTGCGCCGGATCGTTCTCCAGCCTCGTCGGCATCGTGATCACCCCCCTGCTCGCGGCGCTGCTGATCGGCGGCGGGGCGGCCGGCTTCTCCGCCGACTCGCTGTTCAAGATCGTCGCGCAGCTCCTGCTGCCGTTCCTGGCGGGCCAGTTGCTGCGCCGCTGGATCGTCGGCTTTCTCACCCGCCACCGCACGCTGCTCGGTCTGGTCGACCGCGGCTCGGTCCTGCTGGTCGTCTACACCGCGTTCAGTCAGGGCATGGCAGCGGGAATCTGGCACCAGGTGACCCCCGCCAGGCTGGCGGCGCTGCTGGGCGTCGAGGCGGTGCTGCTCGCCGCGATGCTCTCGCTGAGCTGGTACGGCGGCAAGCGCCTGGGCTTCGGCCGCGCGGACCGGATCGCGATCCAGTTCGCCGGATCGAAGAAGAGCCTGGCGGCGGGGCTGCCGATGGCGAGCGTGCTGTTCGGCGCGCAGGCGAGCCTGGCCGTACTGCCGCTGATGCTGTTCCACCAGATGCAGTTGATGGTGTGCGCGGTGATCGCGAAGCGCCGCGCGCAGGCTCCCGAGCCGCCGCGGCGACGGGATGTCCCGGGGCCCCGGAAGTGGCCCGCGTCGATCCGTACGCCCGTCTCCATGCCCGCAGGCGAGTGAGCCGAAGGGGCGCGTCGACGTCGAAAGGGCGGCTGTAGTCGATATGCGGCTCCGCCGCGCCGGCGGAGGTTCGTGAGGAACGAACGAATCGAGCACGGTCAACCGTCGATGTCGGCGAAAGGCGCCCCGGAGGCGAACCGAGCCTCAAAAAAAGAAGAAAGGGCCCGGCCGACGCAGGGGGCGCTCCCCGCCGGCCGAGCCCTGTTCCGTGCAGCGGGGGTGGTCAGACCCCGGTGTGAAGGGCGATCCTCCCGTCCCCCGCGTACACGTTCATGGAGGTGCCGCGGAGGAAGCCGACGAGCGTGAGCCCGGTCTCCGCGGCGAGATCGACGGCGAGCGACGAAGGCGCCGACACCGCCGCCAGCACAGGAATGCCCGCCATCACGGCTTTTTGTGCGAGTTCGAAGGACGCGCGGCCGGAGACCAGCAGGATCGCCCGGGAGAGCGGCAGCAGGTCCTGTCGCAGTGCCCGGCCGACGAGCTTGTCCACCGCGTTGTGCCGGCCGACGTCCTCCCGGATGTCCAGCATCTCGCCGTCCTCGGAGAACAGCGCGGCCGCGTGCAGGCCCCCGGTCCGGTCGAAGACCTGCTGGGCCGCCCGCAGCCGGTCGGGGAGGGCGGAGAGCAGCGCGGGCTCGACGTGGACCGGGGGAGTGTCACTGATGGGGAACCGGGCCGTGGTCCGCACGGCGTCCAGGCTGGCCTTGCCGCACAGTCCGCACGAGGAGGTCGTATAGACATTGCGCTCCAGCGTGATGTCCGGAACGGGCACCCCCGGCGCCAGCCGTACATCCACCACGTTGTACGTGTTCGAGCCGTCGTCCTTCGCTCCGGCGCAGTACACGATCGACTGGACGTCCGACCCCGCAGCCAGCACCCCTTCGCTGACGAGGAAGCCCGCCGCGAGCGCGAAGTCGTCGCCCGGGGTGCGCATGGTGATGGCGAGGGGCTTGCCGTTCAGCCGGATTTCCAGTGGCTCCTCCGCCACCAGGGTGTCGGGGCGGGTCGAGACGGCTCCGTCCCGGATACGGATGGTGCGGCGGCGCTCGGTGACCCGTCCCATGGTGATCCAGTCCTACTCGTCAGTGCTGCTTGCTGTCGGTGCCGCTGTCCGTGCCGCTGTCAGTGTTGTTGTACGTGCTGGTAGCCGAACCGCCCCTTGATACAGAGATTTCCGTGTGTCACCGGGTTGTCGTGCGGCGAGGTCACCTTCACGATCTCATTGTCCTGCACGTGCAGTGTCAGATTGCAGCCAACGCCGCAGTAGGCGCAGATCGTGGTGGTCTCCGTCTGAGCCGGTTCGTTCCATGTACCGGCCTCCCGCATGTCGAACTCCGACTTGAAGCTGAGTGCTCCGGTCGGGCAGACCTCGATGCAGTTGCCGCAGTAGACACAGGCCGAATCGGTGAGCGGTGTGTCGTGCTCGGTGGAGATACGGGCGTCGAAACCGCGGCCCGCAACGGAGATCGCGAAGGAATTCTGCCACTGCTCACCGCACGCGTCGACACACTTGTAGCACTGGATGCACTTGTCATAGTCGCGGACGTACAGATCGTTGTCGATCTTCGGCTCCTCGTTCAGCCGGGCCGCGTCGGGACCGAAGCGCGCCGGCTTCGCGTCGTACTCCCTGATCCATTCGGCCGCCCTCGGAGTGGTCGAGAGATCGGTCGACGAGGCGAGGAGTTCGAGGACGATCTTCCGGCTGTGCCGGGCGCGCTCGGTGTCCGTACGGACGTCCATGTCCGGCTCGGCGCGGCGCGAGCAGGCGGGCGCCAGCGTACGGGCGCCCTCGACCTCGACGACACACACCCGACAGGCGTTCTTCGGTGTGAGCGTGTCGCCCTCGCAGAGCGTCGGGATGTCCTTGCCGGCCGCCCGGCAGGCGTCCAGGAGTGTGGACCCCTCCGGTACCCGGGTCTCCTGGCCGTCCAGGGTGAACTGGATCAGTCGGCGCGGCGGCTGAAGCGGTATCGCGGTCACTCGGCACCCCTTGACTCGAAAACGTCCAGACGGTCGATGGCGGACTCGACGGCGCTCCACGCGGTCTGTCCGAGACCGCAGATCGAGGCGTCCTTCATGGCCCGGCCGACCTCGCGCAGCAGCGCCACGTCCTCGGCGGCCTCGGCGCCCGTACGGTCCAGGATCCGGTGCAGGGCTTCCTCCTGCCGTACCGTGCCGACCCGGCAGGGCACACACTGCCCGCACGACTCGTCGCGGAAGAACTCGGCGATGCGGAGCAGCATCCGCGGCAGCTGGACGGTGTCGTCCATCACCAGCACCACACCGGATCCGAGTGTGGTTCCGGCCGCTCTGGTCCCCTCGAAGGTCAGCGGTATGTCCCGCTCGTCGGGCCGTACGAACCCGCCCGCGGCGCCGCCGAGCAGGATCGCCCGTACCTCGCCCGGTGTGCCCGCCAGATCGAGCAGTTCGCCCAGCGTGGCGCCGAAGGGCAGTTCGTAGACACCGGGGCGCGACACACCGCCGGAGACACAGAACAGCTTCGGCCCGGTGGAACGGTCGGTGCCGACCGCCGCGTACGCCTGGGCGCCGTCGGTCAGGATCGGCAGCACATTGATCAGAGTCTCGACGTTGTTCTCGGCGGTCGGCTTGCCGAACAGGCCCTGTTCCACCGGGAAGGGCGGCTTGGAGCGCGGCTCGCCCCGGTAGCCCTCGATGGAGTTGAACAGGGCGGTCTCCTCGCCGCAGATGTACGCGCCCGCGCCGCGCCGGATCTCGATGTCGAAGGCGTACCCCTGGCCGAGGATGTCGTCCCCGAGCAGTCCGCGGGCGCGCGCCCGGTCGATCGCGTTCTGGAGGAGCCGCAGGGCACGCGGGTACTCGCCGCGCAGATAGAGATAGCCGTGGTGCGCGCCGACCGCGTATCCGGCGATGGTCATCGACTCGATCAGCGAGTACGGATCGCCCTCCATGACCACCCGGTCCTTGAAGGTGCCGGGCTCCGACTCGTCGGCGTTGCAGACCAGATAGTGCGGGTGGGCCGGCTGCGAGGCGGTGGCCTGCCACTTGCGGCCGGTGGGGAAGGCCGCGCCGCCGCGGCCGACCAGACCGGCGTCGGTGACCTCCCTGATGACACCGGCGGCCCCGATGTCGAAGGCCCGCCGCAGCGCCGCGTAACCGCCGTGCGCCCGGTAGTCGTCGAGGCTGTACGGGTCGACCACCCCGACGCGGCGGAGCAGCGTCAGCCCCGGCTGCCCGGCCTGCGGTACGGCCATCGCGGCGGCGGGCTCCGCGGGCGCCGCCTCGGGCGCGGCCGAGGCCAGGACGAGCGCCTCGGCGGTGGCGGGGGCGATGACGGCGGTGGCGTACGGCCGGGACGGCGGCTCCGTCGCCTCGGCGCCCTCCGCCGCGCCCGCCTGGATGAGCAGCGCCGCCGGGGCCCGCTCGCAGAGGCCGAGACAGGGGCTCGGCTGCCAGACGGCGCCGGCCGTCGGGGCGCCCGCGGCTCCCAGACGCTCTTCCAGGCTCGCGCAGAGCGCCTGGGAGCCATGGGCGGCGCAGGCCAGATCGGTGCAGACGTGCAGCACCTTCGCGGGGCGTGGTTTGACCGCGAACATCGCGTAGAAGGTGGCGACGCCGTACGCCTCCGCCGGCGGCACCGTGAGCCGTCGGCAGAGGTAGTCCAGCGCGCCCTCGCTGATCCAGCCGACGCGGTCGTTGACCGCGTGCAGCCCCGGCAACAGCAGATCTCGTCGCGCCCGTGCCTCGCGACCGCCCCGGGCCCAGCGCAGATCTGTGTCCGTACGGTCGTCCGCGCCCTCCCAGGCCGAGGCCGGCGGGCCGAGCAGTGCGTCGACCGCCGCCCGTTCCTCATCGGTCGGCTTGCTGTCACCGAAGTGCAGGTCCACTGAGTCTCAGCTCCTTGACGCCGCCGCGGGCAGCTTCTCGATCCGGATCGCCGACGCCTTGAACTCGGCGGTGCCCGCGATCGGGCAGTTCGCCTCGATGGTCAGCTGGTTGGTGTCCACCTCGTCGGGGAAGTGCATGGTCATGAAGGCCAGACCGGGACGGAGCCCCGGGTCGACCCAGACCGGTGCCTGTACGGTGCCGCGCCGCGACGAGATACGGACCTCCTCGCCCACGGTCACCCCGTACCGCTCGGCGTCCTCCGGGCACAGCTCGACGTACTCGCCGCGCCGCAGCGGTGAGGCGAAACTCCCGCTCTGCACCCCGGTGTTGTACGAGTCGAGCCGACGGCCCGTGGTGAGCCTGATCGGGTACTGATCATCCGTCAGATCCACCGGCGGATCGTGCTTGACGATGCCGAAGGGCGCGAGCCGGCCGCGCTTGGCCGGGTCGCTCTCCCACAACCTGCCGTGCAGATAGGTCGGTTCGAGCTTCTCCGGGTCCGGGCAGGGCCACTGGATGCCCTGGTGCTCCGCCAGCCGCTCATAGGTCATGCCGTAGTGGTCGGGGGAGACCGAACGCAGTTCGTTCCACACCGACTCCGCGTCCGCGTACTTCCAGGCGTGCCCGAGCCGGCCGGCCAGATCGCAGATGATGTCGATGTCCTCACGCGCCTCGCCCGGCGGCTCGACGGCCTTGCGCACCCGCTGCACCCGGCGCTCGCTGTTGGTGGTGGTGCCGTCCGTCTCCGCCCAGGCGGCGGTGGCGGGCAGCACCACATCGGCGAGTTCGGCGGTCTTGGTGAGGAAGATGTCCTGCACCACGAGACAGTCGAGCCGCTTCATCCGCTCCACGGCCTGCTCGCTGTCGGCCTCGGACTGGGCGGGGTTCTCGCCGATGCAGTAGACGGCCTTGAGCCCGCCGGTCTCCATCGCCTCGAACATATCCGTGAGGTTGAGCCCGTAGTGCGGCTGGATGACGGTGTCCCACGCGGTCTCGAACTTCCGCCGGACATCGGGCTCCAGGATGTCCTGGAAGCCGGGCAGCCGGTTGGGGATGGCGCCCATGTCGCCGCCGCCCTGCACATTGTTCTGGCCGCGCAGCGGCTGCACGCCCGAGCCGTAGCGGCCGACATGCCCGGTGAGCAGGGAGAGATTGATCAGCGCCCGTACGTTGTCGGTGCCGTTGTGGTGCTCGGTGATGCCCAGCGTCCAGCACAGCTGGGCCCGTTCGGCGCGGGCGTAGGCGTGCGCGAGCTCGCGGATCGCCTCGGCCGGTACGCCGGTCACCTGCTCGGCCACCGAGAGCGTCCACGGCTCGACCTCGGCGGCGTACTCCTCGAACCCGGTGGTGGCGCGCTCGATGAACGAGCGGTTGTGCAGCCCCGCGTGGATGATCTCGCGGCCGACCGCGTGGGCCAGGGGGATGTCCGTACCGACGTTCAGCCCGAGCCAGCTCTCGGCCCATTCGGCGGTGGAGGTGCGGCGGGGGTCGATGGCGTACATACGCGCGCCGTTCCTGATGCCCCGCAGCACGTGCTGGAAGAAGATCGGGTGGGCGAAGCGGGCGTTGGAGCCCCACATCACGATCAGATCCGTGTGGTCGACCTCCCCGTACGAGGAGGTGCCGCCGCCGGAGCCGAAAACGGCGGAGAGGCCCGCCACACTCGGCGCGTGACAGGTCCTGTTGCAGGAGTCCACGTTGTTGGTGCCCATCACCACGCGGGCGAACTTCTGGGCCACGTAGTTCATTTCATTGGTGGCGCGGGCGCAGGAGAACATTCCGAACGCGCCGCGTGCGGCGCGCAGGCCCTCGGCCGCGCGGTCCAGCGCCTCGTCCCAGGTCGCCCTGCGGAGGGGGCCGCCCTTCTCGTCCCGCACCAGGGGGTGGGTGATGCGGGCATATGTTTTCGGCGTTCGGTCTCGCTTCTTCACGCTGCGCTCTCCTTTGGGAGTGATGGCCGCGCCCCATTGCATACAGTATTCCGGTGGCGGGTACGCGAGGGAACCCCGGTGCGGGGATTTGACGCGTACCCGCCCCCTCCATGGATCGGTGACGAGTGGTCAGGCGGCCGCGGTCACACCGCGGGCCAGCAGGTCCGAGATCGCGTCCACCGTGCGGAGCGTCGGCACCGGAACTTCACTGATCGCGGCGAGCTCCACGACGGCGGCGAGCAGCACATCCAGCTCCAGGGGCTTGCCCTTCTCCAGGTCCTGGAGAGTGGATGTCCGGTGGTCACCGACCCGTTCCGCCCCCGCCAGCCGCCGTTCGACGGATATGTCGGGACGGCAGCCCAGCGCCTCGGCGACCCGCAGGGCCTCCGACATCATCAGTTCGATGACCTCGCGGGTGGAACGGTGCAGGCACATCTCCCGCATGGTGGCGCGGGTGAGGGCGCTGATCGGGTTGAACGAGATATTGCCGAGGAGCTTGATCCAGATGTCCTCGCGCAACTCGGCCTCGACAGGACATTTGAGACCGCCCGTCCGCATGGCATCGCTGAATTCCAGACACCTCGGCGAGACCGAGCGGTCGGGTTCACCGATCGAGAACCGGGTGCCTTCGAGATGCCGGACGACGCCCGGCCCTTCCAGCTCCGTCGCCGCGTACACCACACACCCGATCGCACGTTCGGGTGGGAGTACGGCGCTGACCGAGCCGCCCGGGTCGACACTCTCGACCCGCCGGCCGTCGTGCGGGCCGCCGTGGCCGTGGAAGTACCACCAGGGGATGCCGTTCTGGGCGGCGATGACCGCCGTGCTGTCCTTGAGCAGGGGCGTCACCAGCGGCCCGCACGCCGCGTAGGAGTTGGCCTTCAGCCCGAGGAACACATAGTCGACCGGACCGATGTCCTCCGGCCGGTCGGTGGCGTGCACCCGCGCGGTGAAGTCACCGCGCGGACTGAGCACTCGGACTCCGTGCTCCCGCATGGCCGACAAATGCGGTCCGCGGGCGATGAGGTGGACGTCGGCGCCCGCTCGGTCGAGAGCGGCTCCGACATAGGCGCCGATCGCTCCGGCGCCGACAACTGCGACTTTCACTGTGGGGCTCTCCGTTCGGTTTGAGGGAGACCGAGGGAAGGGTCACACTCCGCTCGCTGCTTTCTGTGCTGTTGATCACACTTCGTGTTGACGATATATTGTCTACAGTATGTAGTTCTGGTCGACAAGGCTCCGGAAAGGTATGCGGTCGGCAAACTCCGCCGACGGATCTTCCCAAGCGGGTTGACCGGTTCTTAGAGTCGCGACCATGACGCCACCCATCGCGCCCGCCGGCTGGAGCCGCTGGCTGGTACCCCCCGCCGCCTTGTCGGTGCATCTGTCGATCGGCCAGGCCTATGCCTGGAGCGTGTTCAAACCGCCGCTCGAATCGGCCCTCGGTCTCTCCGGCACCGCGAGCGCGCTCCCCTTCCAGCTGGGCATCGTCATGCTCGGCCTGTCCGCGGCCTTCGGCGGCACACTCGTCGAACGCAATGGTCCGCGCTGGGCGATGACCGTCGCTCTCTGCTGTTTCTCGTCGGGCTTTCTGCTCGCCGCGCTCGGCGCGGCCACCGAGCAGTACTGGCTGATCGTCTTCGGCTATGGCTTCGTCGGCGGTATAGGCCTGGGCATCGGCTATATCTCGCCCGTCTCCACCCTGATGAAGTGGTTCCCCGATCGGCCCGGCATGGCCACCGGCATCGCCATCATGGGCTTCGGCGGCGGCGCGCTCATCGCCTCGCCGTGGTCCGCGCAGATGCTGGACTCGTTCGGTACGGGGAGCAAGGGGATCGCGTTCGCCTTCCTGGTGCACGGGCTGGTCTACGCGGTGTTCATGGCGCTCGGTGTCCTGCTCGTCCGCGTACCCCCGCCCGGCTACCGGCAGGGCGGGGGCGACGGGGCGCGGCCGGTCCCCGGCGCCGCGAAGCCCGCGGCGGCCACGCTGATCTCCACCGCGCAGGTGTCCGCCCGATCCGCCGTGCGCACCCCGCAGTTCTGGTGTCTGTGGGTCGTCCTGTGCATGAATGTGACCGCGGGCATCGGCATCCTGGAGAAGGCCGCCCCGATGATCACCGACTTCTTCGCGAAGACGGACGCGCCCGTCAGCGTGTCGGCCGCCGCCGGTTTCGTGGCGCTGCTCTCCGCCGCCAATATGGCGGGCCGGATCGGCTGGTCCTCCACGTCGGACCTGATCGGCCGGAAGAACATGTACCGCGTCTATCTCGGTGTCGGCGCGCTGATGTATCTGCTGATCTCACAGTTCGGCGGCTCCTCCAAGCCGCTGTTCGTCCTCTGCGCGCTGGTGATCCTGTCCTTCTACGGAGGCGGTTTCGCCACGATCCCCGCCTATCTCAAGGATCTTTTCGGCACCTATCAGGTGGGCGCCATCCACGGCCGGCTGCTCACCGCCTGGTCCACCGCCGGTGTGCTCGGCCCGCTGATCGTCAACCGGGTCGCCGACAGCGAGGAAGCGGCGGGCAGGAGCGGATCCGGCCTGTACGGTCTCTCGTTCACCATCATGATCGGGCTGCTGGTCATCGGCTTCGTCGCCAATGAACTGGTCAGGCCCGTCCACCCCCGCCACCACGTCCCCGCCCCCAGGGAGGCCGCCGATGACCACGTCACCAGCGAACAGCGCCAGGCCGGCTGAGCCCCGGCGTACCGGTCTGATCGTTTTCGCCTGGCTTTGGGTCGGGATCCCCCTCGCGTACGGTGTGTATGAGCTGGTACTGAAGGCGGCCCAGCTTTTCACCGGATGATATGGAGTCTCCAAGCGGCGCGGCTGAATCCTGTTGGTTTACTTGCACCCTTACCGGTGAGTCGCTGGCAAGACTGGAGCATTCCTGACGTCGAACCAGAGGGGGTCCCGGGCATGACGGGCACTCGTATCGCCGCGCTCGGGCACTATCAGCCCGCCAAGGTGCTCACCAATCACGACCTGGCGGCCATGGTCGACACCAGTGACACGTGGATCAGCAGCCGGGTGGGGATCAAAACCCGCCATATGGCGGGGCCCGACGAGCCGGTGGACGAGCTGGCCGCGCACGCGGGCGCCAAGGCGCTGGCGTCCGCCGGGCTCACCCCGGCGGACATCGATCTGGTACTGGTCGCCACCTCCACGGCCATCGACCGCTCCCCGAACACCGCGGCCCGGGTCGCCGCCCGGCTCTCCATGGGCTCGCCCGCCGTCATGGACCTCAATGTCGTCTGCGCGGGCTTCACCCATGCCCTCGCCACCGCCGATCACGCCGTACGAGCGGGCTCAGCGTCCCGGGTCCTGGTGATCGGGGCGGACAAGATGACCGCGATCACCGACTGGACCGATCGCTCGACCTGCGTATTGGTCGGAGACGGCGCGGGCGCGGCGGTCGTGGTGGCGGCCGACGCCGACAAGGAGCCGGGGATCGGTCCGGTGCTCTGGGGCTCGGTGCCGGAGATGGGCCACGCGGTACGGATCGAGGGCAGCCCGCCGGTCTTCGCCCAGGAGGGGCAGTCCGTCTACCGCTGGGCGACCACCCAGCTGCCGCCGATCGCCCGCCGGGTATGTGAACGGGCGGGTGTCACCCCCGAGGAACTGGCCGCGGTCGTGCTGCACCAGGCCAATCTGCGGATCATCGAGCCCGTCGCCCAGAAGATCGGTGCGGTCAACGCGGTCATCGCCCGTGATGTGGTGGATTCCGGCAATACGTCCGCGGCGTCGATCCCGATGGCCCTGTCCAAACTCGTGGACCGCGGAGAGATTCCGTCGGGTGCGCCGGCACTGCTCTTCGGCTTCGGGGGAAACCTCTCCTACGCGGGTCAGGTCATCCGCTGCCCCTGAATCCCGGCGTTCTCGGTAGACTGTAGACGATAGCCAATGTCTTGATGCTCATCACCCCTGGTGACATCGGTCCATCGCTACAGTCAATGACACTGCCGGCCAGGAGGGGGACGCGATGTTGTCCGCGAAGTTGGCGCAAGGTGCCGTGCCTAAACTCGAACGACCGGGACCACTGCGTGAACGTGTGTACGAGGCCCTGCTCGAACTGATCACGACCCGGGCGCTCCAGCCCGGTCAGCACCTCGTGGAGAGCGAACTCGCGCGTCATCTGGGGGTGTCCAGGCAGCCGGTGCGTGAGGCCCTGCAGCGCCTCAACACCGAGGGCTGGGTCGATCTGCGCCCGGCGCAGGGCGCCTTCGTCCATGAGCCGACCGAGGACGAGGCGGACCAGCTTCTCTCGGTCCGTACGCTGCTGGAGGCGGAGGCCGCCCGGCTGGCCGCGGCCAACTCCGGCGCGGCGGGGATCGCCGAGCTGGAGGCGCTGTGCGCCAAGGGCGAGCAGTCGGTGGCCGACGACGACAGGGATCTGACGGTCGCCACCAACGCCGCCTTCCACGCCAAGGTCATGGAGCTGGCGGGCAATGTCGTACTGGCCGAGCTGGCCGCGCAGGTGGACCGCCGGGTGCGCTGGTACTACACGCCGGTCGCCCGCCAGCGCGGCAAGCAGTCCTGGATCGAGCACCGTGAGCTCATCGCCGCGATTTCTACGCGCGACGAACGGCGCGCGACGGAAGTCATGAAGGCGCACACGGAGCACACGCGCAACACGTACCACCACCGGCAAGAGTCCTGATCGCCCCAAGTCCGGGCATTCCACCCTTACCCGAAAAGTAGGTGCGAAGGGCCGCTAAAGCGACGCCTCGAAACGGCTTTGTCCTCGGTGTGGAGAAAGTTGGGACTGATTCCCGCTCAACTTCTTCCCCCTGCGGGCAAGCGCTGCTACGTTCCCTCGAAAGCCCGACGTATAGGCCGAGAAGGCGGGGAGGGGCGCGTGAGACGTATGACCGCACGACCCGCGAACGCGCATCAGGCGCGACTGCTCAGGCTGTTGCGCGACGGTGGCCCCAACTCCCGTGCGCAACTGGGTGACCAGGTCGATCTCTCGCGCTCCAAGCTCGCCGTCGAGGTGGACCGGCTGCTGGAGACCGGCCTGGTGGTCGCCGACGGACTCGCCGCCTCGCGCGGCGGCCGGCGCTCCCACAACATCCGGCTCGCGCCCGCCCTGCGCTTCCTCGGTGTCGATATCGGCGCCACCTCCATCGATGTCGCCGTGACCAACGCGGAGCTGGAGGTGCTGGGACATCTCAACCACCCCATGGACGTCCGCGAGGGCCCCGTCGCCGTCTTCGAGCAGGTGCTCGTCATGGCGGCCAAGCTCAAGGTCTCCGGGCTCGCCGACGAGTTCGACGGCGCCGGGATCGGCGTACCGGGACCCGTCCGCTTCCCCGAGGGTGTCCCCGTCGCGCCGCCGATCATGCCGGGCTGGGACGGCTTCCCCGTACGGGAGGCGCTCAGCCAGGAGCTCGGCTGCCCGGTCATGGTCGACAACGATGTGAACCTGATGGCGATGGGGGAGCAGCACGCGGGCGTCGCACGCTCGGTCGGTGACTTCCTCTGCGTCAAGATCGGTACCGGTATCGGCTGCGGCATCGTCGTCGGCGGCGAGGTCTATCGCGGTACGACCGGCAGCGCCGGCGACATCGGCCATATCCAGGTCGAGTCGGACGGCCGCGCCTGCGCCTGCGGCAACAAGGGCTGTCTGGAGGCCTACTTCAGCGGCGCCGCCCTCGCCCGGGACGCCGAGGACGCCGCGCGCTCCGGCCGCTCGCCCGAGCTGGCCGCCCGGCTGGAGGCCGCGGACCGGCTCTCCGCCGTGGATGTCGCCGCCGCCGCCGCGGCCGGTGACCCCGCCGCACTCGAACTCATCCGGGCCGGCGGCAACCGCGTCGGCCAGGTCATCGCCGGGCTCGTGAGCTTCTTCAACCCGGGCCTCGTGGTGATCGGCGGCGGGGTGACCGGTCTCGGTCACACGCTGCTGGCCAGCGTACGTACCCAGGTCTACCGGCAGTCCCTGCCGCTGGCCACCGGCAACCTCCCCATCGTCCTGGGGGAGTTGGGCCCGACCGCCGGAGTCACCGGCGCGGCCCGGCTCATCAGCGACCACCTGTTCTCGCCGGCCTGACGCCCGTCCGGGCCCGGCGGCGCACCACCGGACACCAACGCCACACCACCGCTCCATCCGCGACAACCGCACCACACCGCACGAGCCGTACACCGCACGAGCCGCACCACGCATGAGCCGTACCACGCATGAGCCGCACGACCCGTAACCACCGCAGTACGCACGACCCGTAACCACCGCAGTACGCACGACCCGTAACCACCGCAGTACGCACGAGCCGCAGTACCCGCACGAGCCGCGTCAGCCGCACGAGCCGTATCCGTACGACGCACCAACACCGCTCCGCCGCACCTGGTTCCGCCCTGCCCAACTCCGCCCCGCATTCTTCCTTTTGCTCCTTTTCTGCCCTGCCCGCTCTACGGCCGCATCCGCCGAGGGGATACGCCATGGCACCAACACCCGCACCACCCGAAAACCTTCTGCTCACCATGTCCGGCATCACCAAGCTGTTCCCCGGTGTCCGCGCCCTCGACGGTGTGGACCTGGAGGTCGAGGCCGGCGAGGTCCACTGCCTGCTCGGCCAGAACGGCGCCGGCAAGTCCACCCTCATCAAGGTGCTCGCCGGGGCCCACCAGCCCGACGGCGGTGTGATCACCTGGCGCGGCGAGGCCGTCACACTGAAATCACCCATCGCCGCCATGCGGCTCGGCATCGCGACCATTTACCAGGAACTCGACCTGGTCGAGGGGCTGACGGTCGCCGAGAACATCTTCCTCGGACACGAGCCCACCACCGCCGGCTTCGTGGTCAGGGGCGGGGAGGCGAGGACCCGCGCCACCGCGCTGCTCAAGCGGCTCGGCCACCCCGAGATCCAGGCGCACCGGCCCGTCGGCTCGCTCTCCGCCGCGCAGCAGCAGATCGTGTCGATGGCCCGCGCCCTCTCGCACGAGGTACGGCTCATCGTGATGGACGAGCCGTCCGCGGCCCTCGACCCCGACGAGGTCGACAACCTCTTCCGTATCGTCTCCACCCTCACCGCCGACGGCGTGGCCGTCATCTATATCTCCCACCGGCTGGAGGAGATCCGGCGCATCGGCGACCGGGTCACCGTCATCAAGGACGGCCGGACCGTGGCCGTCGCCCTGCCCGCGAAGGAGACCCCGACCCGCGAGGTCGTCGCGCTGATGACCGGCCGGAACGTCGAGTACGTCTTCCCCGAGCGGCCCGCACCCGCCACGGCGGGCGCGGCGCGGCCCGAGCCCGTACTGAAGGTCGAAGGGCTGGCCAGGGAAGGCGAGTTCGCACCCGTCGACCTCGAACTGCGGCCCGGCGAGATCGTCGGACTCGCGGGACTCGTCGGCTCGGGCCGCTCCGAGATCCTGGAGACGATCTACGGCGCGCGCAAGGCCACCGCGGGCCGGGTGCTCGTCGACGGCACCCCGCTGCGGCCCGGCAGCGTACGCGCCGCCGTCCGCGCGGGGCTCGGCCTCGCACCCGAGGAACGCAAGGCCCAGGGCCTGCTGATGCTCGAATCCGTCACCCGCAATGTGTCGGTGTCCTCGCTGTCCCGCTTCTCCCGGGCCGGCTGGCTCGACCACTCGGCGGAGCGGACGGCGGCCCAGGAGGCCACCAGGGAACTCTCCCTGCGCCCCGACAACCCGGACGCCCGTATCCGTACCCTCTCCGGCGGCAACCAGCAGAAGGCGGTCCTCGCCCGCTGGCTGCTGCGCGGCTGCCGGGTGCTGCTGCTCGACGAGCCGACACGCGGAGTCGACGTCGGCGCCCGCGCCGAGTTGTACGCCGTGATCCGCCGGCTGGCCGACGAGGGCCTTGCCGTACTGCTCGTCTCCAGCGAGGTCCCCGAAGTCCTGGGCCTCGCCGACCGGGTGCTGGTGCTCCGCGAGGGCCAGGTCGTCCACCGGGCGCCCGCCCAGGAGCTCGACGAGCACCGTGTACTCGACCTTGTGATGGAAGGGAGCCCGACGTCATGAAACAGCCTGCCTCCGAGGCACAGCAGGGCGGGCCCGACGCGGCGGCCACGCCCGAGCCGCCCGCCACGACCCACGCGTCCGCCAAGTCCACGCAGGAGAAGGGCGGTGGGCGCGCCCTCGGGCTGCGTCTCGACGTCCGTAACCTCTCCCTGCTCGGGGTGCTCGCCGCACTGATCATCGTCGGCGGCATCACCAAGCCCGATCAGTTCCTGGACGTCAACAACCTCCAGCTGGTGCTCACCCAGGCGTCCGTCATCGGTGTGGTCACCGTCGGTATGACGTTCGTGATCATCAGCGGCGGGATCGATCTGTCGGTCGGCGCGATCGTGGCGCTGGCATCGGTCTGGGCGACCACACTGGCCACCCAGGAATACGGCTTCGCCGGCATTCTCTTCACCGCGGTGATCGTGGGTCTGGCCTGCGGACTGGTCAACGGCGTACTGATCGCCTACGGCGGGATGGTGCCGTTCATCGCCACCCTCGCGATGCTCGCCTCCGCCCGTGGTCTGGCCCTCCAGATCACCGACGGCAAGACCCAGATCGTCACCGTGGACTCGGTCCTCGACCTCGGGGTCCGTGACTCGTACATCCTGGGCATCCCGCCGCTCGTGCTGGTCTTCGCGGCCGTCACGGTCATCGGCTGGCTGATCCTCAACCGGACGACCTTCGGCCGGCGCACCGTCGCCGTCGGCGGCAACGCGGAGGCCGCGCGGCTCGCCGGTATCGATGTACGCAGGCAGCGGCTCTATCTGTATCTGCTCTCCGGACTCTGCTGCGGTATCGCGGCGTTCCTGCTGATCATCCTGGCCGGCTCGGGACAGAACACCAACGGGAATCTGTACGAGCTGGACGCCATCGCCGCGGCGATCATCGGCGGCACCCTGCTCAGCGGCGGCCGCGGCACGATCGTCGGCTCCGTACTCGGTGTTCTGGTCTTCACCACGATCACCAACATCTTCGCCCTCAACAACCTGCAGAGCGACGTCCAGCAGATCGCCAAGGGCGCGATCATCGTCGCCGCCGTACTGGTCCAGCGCCGCACCGTGCGCAATGGCGAGTCCTGACGTCCGGTCTCGCACCCGCTTCCTGTCGTACCGCCCTATCTGAAGGGTTGAACCGTCATGCCAGAAACCAGCCGCAGAGGAATGCTCTTCGGCACCGCCGCCATCGGCGCGGGTGCTTTCCTCACCGCCTGCACCAGCAACGAGCCGGCGAAGAAGGAGCCCGCGGCCAACGAACAGCCCGCCTCCGACGACAAGCCGGGCAAGCCCGTCACCATCGGCTTCGCCGGCCCCCAGGCCGACCACGGCTGGCTCAACGCCATCAACGAGAACGCCAAGTCGCGAGCGGAGACCTACTCCGATGTGACGCTGGACATCACCGAGGGCTCCAACGACACCGCCGCCCAGATCGGCCAGGTCGAGACCCTCATCAACAAGAAGGTCGACGTCCTGGTGATCCTGCCGGCCGACGGCAAGGCGCTCACCCAGGTCGGGCTGAAGGCCATGCGCGCCGGGATCCCGGTCATCAACCTGGACCGGATCTTCGCCTCCCCGCAGGCGTACCGCTGCTGGGTCGGCGGCGACAACTACGGCATGGGTCTCAACGCCGGCAACTACATCGGCGAGAAGCTCAAGGACAAGCCCGACGCGAAGGTCATCGAGCTGTCCGGGCCCGACAGCCTGGAGCTGACCCAGCAGCGCACCAAGGGCTTCGACGACGCCCTCAAGAACTACCCGAACATCAAGAAGGTCGCACGCCAGGCCGCCGACTTCACCGTCGAGTCCGGCCAGGCCAAGATGGCCCAGCTGCTCCAGGCGCAGTCCAGCTTCGACGCCCTCTGGAACCACGACGACGACCAGGGCGTGGGCGCCCTGCGCGCCATCGACCAGGCGGGCCGGGACGGCTTCCTGATGGTCGGCGGGGCCGGTGCCAAGGCCGCGATGGACGCGATCAAGGCGGACAACGGGGTGCTCAAGGCCACCGTTCTCTACCCGCCGATCATGGCCGCGTCCGCCATCGACCTGGCCCGCGCTCTCGGACAGAGCAAGGGCATCAGCGGTCTGTCCGGGCTGGAGATCCCGGCGCAGGTCACACTCTTCTCAGCCGTGGTCGACAAGACGAACATCGACGACTACCTGCCTCAGGGCTTCAGCTGACCGGTCCAGTCACGACCGCCCCCACCAGCGAGAGACGAGGAGTACTCCGTATGACCCCCAGGGAAGCGTCGGAGAAAGAAGCCGGTGCACCACCGACACTCGGCATCGGCATGGTCGGATACGCGTTCATGGGCGCCGCACACTCACAGGGGTGGCGTACCGCGGGACATGTCTTCGACCTGCCGATGCGCCCCGTGCTCGCCGCCGTCTGCGGCCGTGACGCGGACGCGGTCCGCGCCGCGGCGGACCGACACGGCTGGGCCGCGGCCGAGACCGACTGGCGGCGGCTCATCGCGCGCGACGACGTGCAGGTGGTGGACATCTGCACCCCCGGGGACAGCCACGCGGAGATCGCCATCGCCGCGCTGGAGGCGGGCAAGCACGTCCTGTGCGAGAAGCCCCTGGCCAACTCGGTGGCTGAGGCCGAGGCCATGGTCAGGGCCGCGGCCGACGCCAGGTCGCGCGGTCAGCTGGCCATGGTCGGCTTCAACTACCGCCGGGTGCCCGCCATCTCCTACGCCCGACAGCTCATCGCGGAGGGCAGGCTCGGCACCCTGCGCCATGTCCGGGTCACCTATCTCCAGGACTGGCTGGCCGATCCGGCCGCCCCGCTCACCTGGCGGCTCAAGCGCGAGCACGCGGGGTCCGGGGCGCTCGGCGACCTGGGAGCGCACATCATCGACCTGGCGCAGTTCCTGACGGGGGAGCGGCTGGTCGGGGTCTCGGCGCTCGCGGAGACCTTCGTCAAGGAGCGGCCCGTACTCAGCGGCGCGAGCGCGGGTCTGTCGGGGACCGCAGGCAGCGAGACGGGCCCGGTGACCGTGGACGACGCGGCGCTGTTCACCGGACGTCTCGCCTCGGGCGCGCTGGCCTCCTTCGAGGCCACCCGGATGGCCTCGGGGCGCAAGAACGCGCTCCATCTGGAGATCAACGGCGAGCGCGGCTCGCTCGCCTTCGATCTGGAGCGCCTCAACGAGCTGTCGTTCCACGACCACACCGAGCCCGCCGCCTCGTCCGGCTTCCGCCGGATCCTGGTCACGGAGCCGGAGCATCCCTATCTGGAGGCGTGGTGGCCGCCCGGCCACGCGCTCGGCTACGAGCACACCTTCGTGCACCAGGCCCGCGATCTGGTCGAGGCGGTCGCCGCCGGGACCGATCCGGTGCCGTCCTTCGCGGACGGGCTCCAGGTGCAGCGAGTGCTCGCCGCGGTCGAGGACAGTGCGGCGAAGAACGCCGTGTACACGCCCGTACCGCAGCCTTAGATCCATCACTTGAAGGAGAAGGAGGTCCGAATGCCACGTCCGTTCACGCTGTTCACCGGCCAGTGGGCCGATCTGCCCCTGGAGGAGGTGTGCCGGCTCGCCCGTGACTTCGGTTACGACGGGCTGGAACTCGCCTGCTGGGGAGATCACTTCGAAGTAGACAAAGCACTCGCGGATCCGGGCTATCTGGACGGCCGCCACCAGCTGCTCGACAAGTACGGGCTCAAGTGCTGGGCGATCTCCAACCACTTGGTGAGCCAGGCCGTCTGCGACAGCATCATCGACGAACGCCACCAGGGCATCCTGCCGTCCCGGATCTTCGGCGACGGCGATCCCGAGGGCGTCAGGCAGCGCGCCGCCGCCGAGATCAAGGACACCGCCCGGGCCGCCGCGGCCTTCGGGGTCAATACCGTCATCGGCTTCACCGGCTCGTCCATCTGGCATCTGCTGGCGATGTTCCCGCCGGTGCCGCCCGGCATGATCGAGCGCGGGTACGAGGACTTCGCGGAGCGCTGGAACCCGATCCTCGACGTCTTCGACGCCGAGGGTGTGCGCTACGCCCACGAGGTGCACCCGGGCGAGATCGCGTACGACTACTGGACCACGCACCAGGCGCTGGAGGCGGTCGGCCACCGGCCCGCGTTCGGGCTGAACTTCGACCCGAGCCACTTCGTCTGGCAGGACCTGGACCCGGTCAACTTCCTTTACGACTTCCGGGACCGGATCTACCACGTCGACTGCAAGGAGGCCCGTAAGCGCCTCGACGGCCGTAACGGCCGGCTCGGTTCGCATCTGCCCTGGGGCGATCCGCGGCGCGGCTGGGACTTCGTCTCGGCGGGCCACGGCGATGTCCCGTGGGAGGACGTCTTCCGGATGCTGCGGTCGATCAAGTACGAGGGCCCCATCTCGGTCGAGTGGGAGGACGCGGGCATGGACCGGCTGGCCGGCGCCCCCGAAGCCCTCGCGGACCTGAAGCGGTTCGACTTCGACCCGCCGACCGCGTCCTTCGACGCGGCCTTCGGCGGCGGCGAGTAGCGACTTCTCTCCGGATCGGGCTCCGGGGGGAGGGCCGACAGCCCGGTGGCGGAAAGTGCCGCCGGGCGGTCAGGCCTGCCCGGAAAGCGCTTTGTCCTGAGCGAGGAAAAAGGCAACTTCTCCTCTGCGCAAGGTCTTTCGGACACGGACGAACACAGCTACGGTCCACTGAGATGTACAGGACATAGATACACGGCATAAGTACAGGACACAGGTGGTCTCCGCTGTGACGGCGCACGTCGGAGACGCAGCCACCTCCCCCCGGGGATCCGGTGCAGGACGAGCACCGTCCCCGGGAGGCGAGAGCGCTCCTCCGCGCTCCCTTGGCAACCCGCACGTACGAACAGCCCATTGTGGAGGACTTTCGTGCACAGAAAACGCCCCCGAGCCAGAACCTTCCTCGCACTCCTGACGGGCGCCCTGCTCGCAGGATCGAGCCTCAGCGCCGTACCCGCCGCCGCCCATCCGGATGAGCCGCACGCGGAAGAGAGCTTCCAGCAGGTGACCCTCGCGAAGGGCGCCGACGCGGTCGGCGAGCCCATGTCGCTCGCGGTCCTGCCCGACCGGCGGGTGCTGCACACCTCGCGTGACGGCACGCTGCGCATCACCGACGCCGGTGGCGACACCATGGTCTCCGGCACGCTGGATGTCTACAGCCACGACGAGGAGGGTCTCCAGGGCGTCGGAGTCGACCCCGACTTCGCCGAGAACCGGGCCATCTACCTCTTCTACGCGCCCAAGCTGGACACCCCGGCGGGCGACGCCCCCGAGAACGGCACGGCGGCCGACTTCGCCCCGTTCGACGGATACAACCGCCTCTCCCGGTTCACCCTGAACGAGGACGGCACGCTCAACAAGGCGAGCGAGAAGAAGGTCCTCGACGTCACCACCTCGCGCGGCACCTGCTGCCACGTGGGCGGCGACATCGCCTTCGACGCGGACGGCAATCTGTACCTGTCGACCGGCGACGACACCAACCCGTTCGCCTCCGACGGCTACACGCCGATCGACGAGCGGCCGGACCGCAACCCGGCGTTCGACGCCCAGCGTTCCTCCGGCAACACCAATGACCTGCGCGGCAAGGTGCTGCGCATCAAGGTCGCCGAGGACGGCTCGTACACCATCCCCGAGGGCAACCTCTTCGCCCCGGGCACCGAGAAGACCCGGCCCGAGATCTACGCCATGGGGTTCCGCAACCCCTTCCGTATCTCCGTCGACAAGAAGACGGGCATCGTCTACGTCGGTGACTACGGACCCGACGCCGGTGCCGCGTCCCCGACCCGCGGTCCCGCCGGCCAGGTGGAGTTCGCCCGGGTGACCGAGGCGGGCAACTTCGGATGGCCGTACTGCACGGGTGACAACGACCCGTTCATCGACTACGACTTCGCCACCAAGGCGTCCGGCGCGGCCTTCGACTGTGCGGCGCCCAAGAACACCTCGCCGCACAACACGGGCATCACGGACCTCCCGCCGGCCCAGCCGGCCTGGATCCCGTACGACGGCGGCAGCCTGCCCGAGTTCGGCAGCGGCTCGGAGTCCCCGATGGCGGGACCGGTCTACCGGTACGACGCCGAGCTCGACTCCCCGGTCAAGTTCCCCGAGGCGTACGACGGGGACTTCTTCGCCGGTGAGTTCGGCCGCCAGTGGATCAAGCGGATCGAGCAGGGCGAGGACGGCACCGTCACCAAGATCAACCCGTTCCCGTGGACCGGCACCCAGCCCATGGACATGGAGTTCGGCCCCGACGGCGCGCTCTACGTACTCGACTACGGCCTGTCCTGGTTCGGCGGCGACGAGCACTCCGCGCTCTACCGCATCGAGAACTCCACCGGCGGCAAGTCACCGATCGCCGAGGCGACCGCGACCAAGACGTCCGGCACGTCCCCGCTGAAGGTCACCTTCTCCTCCGCGGGCACCCAGGACCCCGACGGCGACGCCCTCACCTACGCGTGGGACTTCGGCGACGGCGGCACCTCGACCGAGGCCAACCCCTCGTACACGTACAAGAAGAACGGCACCTACACCGCGCGGCTCACCGTCACCGACCCGACCGAGCGCACCGCGACCGCGTCCGTACGGATCGTCGTCGGCAACACCGCGCCCAAGGTGACGCTCGAACTCCCCAACGACGGGCACCTCTTCAACTTCGGGGACACCATCCCCTTCAAGGTGAAGGTCACCGACCCGGAGGACGGGCCGATCGACTGCTCCAAGGTCGTCGTCCGCTACATCCTGGGCCACGACAGCCACGGCCACCCGATCACCTCGGCCAACGGCTGTGAGGGCACCATCACCGCGCCCGCCGACACCGAGCACGATCCCAACGCCAATATCTTCGGTGTGATCGACGCCGAGTACACCGACGGCGGAGGCGGCGGCCAGGCGGCGCTCACCACGCACGACCAGGCGCAGCTCCAGCCGCGCCACCGGCAGGCCGAGCACTTCAACAACTCCTCCGGCATCAAGATCTACGACAAGGCCTCCGCCAACGGCGGCAAGACCGTCGGCGACATCGACAACGGCGACTGGATCTCCTTCAAGCCGTACAACCTGACCGGCTCCAAGACGCTCACCGCCCGGATCTCCTCCGGCGGCGCCGGCGGATTCCTTGAGGTACGTACCGGCTCGGCCACCGGCAACCTGCTCGGCTCCGCGCCGATCCCGGTCACCGGCAGCTGGGACACCTTCCAGGACATCGACGTACCGCTGCGTTCCGTACCCAAGCAGACCACCGAGCTGTTCCTGGTCTTCAAGGGCGGCGCCGGCGCGCTGTACGACCTGGACGACTTCCAGCTCTCCACGGCCGTACCCGGCAAGACCGAGAAGCGGGTCCTGGTCTTCTCCAAGACCGGCGGCTTCCGCCACGACTCGATCCCCGCGGGCATCGCCGCGCTCAAGGAGCTCGGCAAGACCACCGGGATCACCGTCGACGCCACCGAGACACCCGGCCAGTTCACCACCAACAACCTGGCCAGGTACGACGCGGTGGTCTTCCTCTCCACCACCGGTGATGTCCTCAACGCCGAGCAGCAGAAGGCGTTCGAGAACTATGTCGCCACCGGCGGCGGCTACATGGGCGTGCACGCCGCGGCGGACACCGAGTACGACTGGTCCTTCTACGGCGGTCTGGTGGGGGCCTACTTCGACTCCCACCCGCAGATCCAGCCGGCCACCGTACGCGTCGAGGACCACGACCACCCGTCGACCGCCCACCTGGGCGACGAGTGGCAGCGCACCGACGAGTGGTACAACTACCGCACCAACCCCCGGGATCAGGCCCGCGTCCTCGCCACCCTGGACGAGACCACCTACCAGGGCGGCAACATGAAGGGCGACCACCCGATCGCCTGGTGCCAGACCTACGAGGGCGGCCGTTCCTTCTACACCGGCGGCGGCCACACCAAGGAGTCGTACGCGGACGACGCCTTCCGGCAGCACCTGCTCGGCGGGCTGCGCTACGCGGCCGGCCAGGTGAAGGCGGACTGCAAGCCGCAGACCGGCTACCGCGATCTCTTCAACGGCAAGACGCTGGAGGGCTGGAAGCAGGCCGGACCGGGCAAGTTCAACGTCGTGGACGGTGAACTGCGCTCGGAGGGCGGCATGGGTCTGCTGTGGTACCAGGCCAAGGAGCTGAAGTCCTACTCCCTGAAGCTGGACTGGAAGATGGACGGGGACGACAACTCCGGTGTCTTCGTGGGCTTCCCGGCCTCCGACGACCCGTGGTCCGCGGTCAACAAGGGGTACGAGATCCAGATCGACGCCACCGACGCCGCCGACCGCACCACCGGCTCCGTCTACGGCTTCAAGTCGGCCAACATCAAGGCCAGGGACCAGGTTCTGCGGCCCCCGGGCCAGTGGAACAGCTACGAGATCAAGGTCCAGGGTGAGCGTCTGCAGATCTTCCTCAACGGCGTGAAGATCAACGACTTCACCAACAAGGACCCCGAGCGCAGTCTGAAGGACGGCTACATCGGCCTGCAGAACCACGGCGCCGACGACCAGGTGTCCTTCCGTGACATCCAGCTCAAGGAGCTGCCTTCCGCCTAGAGACCTCTCGTAGCCAGAGGCCTCTGGGACGGGGCGGCCCGTCAGCCGGCGGCGGGCGGGGAGGCGCCGTACCCCCCGCCCGCCGTCCACCAACCACCACACCACCGGCAGGGAGGCAGCCCCGTGACGACGACCAGTCCCGCGACGACGACCAGCACAGAATCGACTGCAGTACGCACCGGAGTCTGGTTCGTCGGAGCGCGCGGCTCCGTCGCCACGACGGCCGTCGCGGGATGCGCGGCGGTCACCGCCGGGCTCCACCCCGCGACGGGCATGGTCACCGAGACCGCGCCCTTCGCGGGCACGGGCCTTCCCGCACTCTCCTCGCTCGTCTTCGGCGGACACGACACGGCGAGCTGTCCGCTGCCCAAGCGCGCGGAGGCGCTGACCGCGGCGGGCGTCCTGCCGCACGGCCTGCCCGCCGCGATCCACACCGAACTGGCCGCCGCCGACCGGGAGATACGGGCCGGCGGCCCCCAGCCCGGCGACACCAGGAGCGACGAGGAGATCATCGACTCCTTCGCCGACGACCTCCGGGAGTTCGCGCGCCGCACCGGCGTCGCGCGCACCGTCGTCATCAACGTCTCCTCCACGGAACCCCAGCCGGGCCCGGACGATCCACGGCTCCCCGCCAGCTCGCTCTACGCGGCGGCCGCCATCCGGGCCGGCTGCTCGTACGTCAACTTCACGCCCTCCACCGGGCTGCGCACCGAAGCCCTCACGGCGGCCGCCGAGGCCGGCGGACTTCCCCACGCCGGCCGCGACGGCAAGACAGGCCAGACGCTGCTCCGTTCCGTGCTCGCCCCCATGTTCGTCCAGCGCGCCCTGACCGTACGGGCCTGGTCGGGTACGAACCTGCTGGGCGGCGGGGACGGAGCGGCGCTGGCCGACCCGGCCGCCGCGGCGGCCAAGAACGCGGGCAAGGAACGCGTACTGGCCGACACCCTCGGCACGGCACCCGAGGGCGAGGTCCATATCGACGACGTCCCGGCGCTCGGCGACTGGAAGACCGCCTGGGACCACATCGCGTTCGACGGCTTCCTCGGCTCGCGAATGATCCTCCAGACCATCTGGCAGGGGTGCGACTCGGCGCTCGCCGCGCCGCTCGTACTCGATCTGGCCCGGCTGGTGGCCCGCGCGCACGAGGCCGGGCTGAGCGGGCCGCTGCCCGGACTCGGCTTCTACTTCAAGGACCCGGACGACGGCCCCGCCGCGCTGGCCGAACAGTTCGACGCGCTGCTCGCCTTCGCCGAGCGGCTGAAGGAGACCAAGTGAGCCTGCGCGGACGTATGCGGGCCTGGGCCGAACTGCTCCGTGTCTCCGCCCTCTTCACGGTCCCGGGCGACGCGCTGGCCGGGGCCGCGGCCCTCGGCGTACGCCCCAACCGCTCCACCGCGCTCGCCGTGGGCGCCTCGCTCTGCCTGTACGAGGCGGGCATGGCACTCAACGACTGGGCGGACCGCGAAGAAGACGCGATCGACCGCCCGCACCGCCCCATCCCGTCGGGCCGTATCTCCCCACCGGCGGCCCTCGCGGCGGCGGGCGCCCTGACGGCCGCGGGCCTCGCGCTCGCCGCCCGCGCGGGCCGTCCGTCGCTGGCCGTGGGCACGGCCCTGGCGGCCACGGTCTGGTCGTACGACCTGCGCCTGAAACACACGGCGGCGGGCCCGGCGGCGATGGGCGCGGCCAGGGCGCTGGACCTGCTGCTGGGCGCGACGGCGACGGTACGCGGGGGCGAACGCGCGAAGTCGGCGCCGGCCGGGGGCGGCGCGACCACGGGGCGCGCGGCCGACGGCACGTCGTCGGCCGGAGGCGGCGTCGCCCGGCGTGCGCCGGCCCGTACGCCGTCGTCCGGCGCGGGCACCGCGGCCGCCAGGGCCGGTCTTCGTACCGCGCTGCCCTCGGCCACTCTCCTCGGCGCGCACACCGTCGCCGTCACCACCGTCTCGCGCCACGAGACGCAGGGCGGTTCGACGGCCGTGCCGCTCGCCGCGCTGGTGGCCACCGGCGTGCTGGGCACGCTGGCGGGCCGGCCGGCGGCCGAGGACATGGGGCGCGGCGCACCGCGCCGTACCACCACCGCGGATCGGCGGCCGGATCCCGCCACCGGCCCACGGGCCGCCCCCGCGCTCGCCGGGGCGCTCGCCCTCGTCTACGCGGGGACCGCCGGGCGGCCCCTGCTGCACGCCGCGCTCAATCCGTCGCCGCCGCTCACCCAGCGCGCCGTCGGCGGCGGCATCCGGGCGATGATCCCGCTCCAGGCCGCGCTGTCCGCGCGTGGCGGGGCCGCCGGGGTCGCGCTCGGCGTCATGGGGCTCGTACCACTGGCCCGCACGTTCGCACGGAAAGTGAGCCCCACATGAGTCTGCGTTTCGGATACGGCACCAACGGGCTCACCGATCTGCGCCTCGACGACGCCCTCGGACTGCTCGCCGATCTCGGGTACGACGGCGTCGGGCTGACCCTCGACCATATGCATCTCGACCCCCTGGCCCCCGATCTCACCGCCCGCACCCAGCGGATCGCCCGGCGGCTCGCGGAGCTGGGCCTCGGGGTCACCGTCGAGACCGGTGCCCGGTACGTACTCGACCCGCGCCGCAAGCACGGCCCCACGCTGCTCGACCCGGACCCCGAGGACCGCGCCGCCCGTACCCGCCTGCTGGTCACGGCGGTTCGGGTGGCCGCCGACCTCGGCGCGCACGCCGTCCACTGCTTCAGCGGCATCGTCCCGGGCCCCACCGACACCGACACCGCCTGGAAGCGGCTCGAAGAGGCCATGGGCCCGGTACTCGACGCGGCGGACGCCGCCGACATCCCCCTCGCCGTCGAGCCCGAACCCGGCCATCTCGTCTCGGACATCGCCGGATTCCACCGGCTCAGACATCTGCTCGGCGACCCGGATCCGCTCGGGCTCACCCTCGACATCGGCCACTGCCAGTGCCTGGAGCCCGCGTCGCCCGCCGACTGCGTCCGGGACGCCGCGCCCTGGCTGCGGCATGTGCAGATCGAGGACATGCGACGCGGTGTCCATGAGCATCTGCCGTTCGGGGACGGCGAGATCGACTTCCCGCCCGTGCTCGCCGCGCTGGCCGCGACCGGCTACGAGGGCCTGACCGTCGTGGAGCTGCCCCGCCACTCGCACGCCGGGCCCGAACTGGCCCGCACCTCCCTGGACTTCCTCCGCGCTCAGGGGGTGTCCTGATGACCACGACCCGCGGGGAACTGCTCCTCAGGCTCGACGCGCCCGCCAGGTCCTGGCTCGACGACGCCCTCGCCGAGGCCACCGCCGCCCCTGACGACGACAACGTTGCCGCCCCCTGGGAGCTGCGCTTCGCCGCCGCGGGCCGGCACTGCGGCCAGGATCACGCCGACGCCGTACGTACCCTGCTGCTCCAGCAAGCGGGCGCCGGGCTCGCCACCCTGACCCGGCTCTACCAGCGGGGCACCGCCGCCGAGCGGCGCGCCGTCCTGCTCTCTCTGCCCCACCGCGTCACGGGACCCGGCGCGCTGCCGCTGGTCGAGGACGCCCTGCGGACCAACGACACCCGGCTGGTCGCCGCCGCCGTCGGTCCGTACGCCGCCGCCCATCTCGACCCCCACGCCTGGCGGCACGCCGTCCTCAAGTGCCTCTTCACCGGCGTGCCGGTCGACGCCGTCGACGGCCTGGCCGCACGCGCCCACGGAGACACCGAACTGGCCAGGATGCTCGCCGACTTCGCGGCGGAGCGCACCGCCGCCGGCCGTCCCGTACCCGCCGACCTGCACCGTGCGTTGACCCTGACCGGCGAGGAGTCCTGATGCGCATCTTCGACCCCCACATCCATATGACCTCCCGCACCACGGACGACTACCGGGCGATGTACGACTCCGGTGTCCGCGCCCTGGTCGAGCCGTCCTTCTGGCTCGGCCAGCCCCGCACCTCACCCGAGAGCTTCTTCGACTACTTCGACGCGCTCCTCGGCTGGGAGCCGTTCCGCGCCGCCCAGTACGGCATCGCCCACCACTGCACGCTCGCCCTCAACCCCAAGGAGGCGAACGACCCGCGCTGCACCCCCGTCCTGGACGAACTGCCGCGCTATCTCATCAAGGACGGTGTCGTCGCCGTCGGCGAGATCGGCTACGACTCGATGACCCCGGCCGAGGACACCGCCCTGGCCGCGCAGCTCCAGCTCGCCGCCGACCACGGGCTGCCCGCGCTCGTCCACACACCGCACCGCGACAAACTGTCGGGGCTGCGCCGCACCATCGACGTCGTACGGGAATCCGCGCTCGCCCCGGACCGGGTGCTGCTCGACCATCTCAATGAGACGACCGTCAAGGACGCGGCCCAGAGCGGCAGTTGGCTCGGCTTCTCGATCTATCCGGACACCAAGATGGACGAGGGCCGGATGGTCGCCGTCCTCAAGGAGCACGGCACCGAGAAGGTTCTCGTCAACTCGGCGGCGGACTGGGGCAACAGCGACCCGCTCAAGACCCGCAAGGTCGGCGACGCGATGCTCGCCGCCGGGTTCAGCGAGGACGACGTCGACCAGGTCCTGTGGCGCAACCCCGTCGCCTTCTACGGGCTCAGCGGCCGACTCCAGCTGGACGTCCCCGCGCCCGAGGCCCTGCACGAGGGCAACTCCATTCTGCGCGGAGGGGAGTGAGCCCATGCGCTTCCGCCACCCCGACGGCTCCACCGTCCACCTCTCGTACTGCACCAATGTCCACCCCGCCGAGAACCTTGAAGGCGTACTGGCCCAGCTGCGCGACCACTGCGAGCCGGTACGCAAGCGCCTCGGCCGGGACCGCCTCGGCATCGGCCTCTGGCTCGCCAAGGACGCCGCCCAGGCCCTGATCAACGACCCGGCGGTGCTGCGCGGGCTCCGCGCCGAACTGGACCGGCGCGGTCTGGAGGTCGTCACACTCAACGGCTTCCCGTACGAGGGCTTCGGCGCCGAAGAGGTCAAGTACCGCGTGTACAAGCCCGACTGGACCGATCCCGAGCGGCTTGCCCACACCAGCGATCTGGCCCGGCTGCTGGCAGCGCTGCTGCCCGACGATGTCACCGAGGGCTCCGTCTCCACCCTCCCGCTCGGCTGGCGCATCCCGTGGGACGACGCGGCGGCCCGCACCGCGCGGCAGGCGCTGTCCGCGCTCTCCGAGAGGCTGGACGCGCTGGAGGAGCTGACCGGCAAGTCCATCAGGATCGCGCTGGAACCGGAGCCCGGCTGTACCGTCGAGACCACCGCCGACGCGATCGGCCCGCTCACCGAGATCGACGGCGACCGCATCGGTATTTGTATCGACACCTGTCATCTCGCCACCTCCTTCGAGGAACCGGCCGGCGCGCTCGGCGCGCTGGAGGCCGCGCACATCTCCATTCCCAAGGCCCAGCTCTCCGCCGCGCTGCACGCCGAGCACCCGCATCTGCCGGAGGTGCGGGACGCGCTCGCCTCCTTCGCCGAACCCCGCTTCCTGCACCAGACCCGTACCCGCACCGCCACCGGGCTGCGCGGTACGGACGATCTGGACGAGGCCCTGGCCGGGGATGTGCTGCCCGACGGAGCCCCCTGGCGCGCGCACTTCCATGTACCGCTGCACGCGCCGCCCGCCGCGCCGCTCACCTCCACCCTCCCGGTACTCCGGGACACCCTGGCCAGGCTGGTCGGCGGCCCGCACCCGCGCACCCGCCATCTGGAGGTCGAGACCTACACCTGGCAGGCGCTCCCGCAGGAGCTGCGTCCCCGTTCGCGCGGACAGCTCGCCGACGGGATCGCGGCCGAACTCACCCTGGCCCGAGACCTGTTGACCGACCTCGGCCTGAAGGAGCTGCCATGACCGAGACCCCGGCCGGGACCCCGGCCCCGACCCCGCTGCTGGTTCTCGATGTCGTCGGGCTCACGCCCCAACTGCTCGCCCATATGCCGAACCTGCGCGAGCTGGCGGCGTCCGGCTCCCAGGCACCGCTCTCCACGGTGCTGCCCGCCGTCACCTGTAGCGCGCAGTCCACCTTCCTCACCGGCACGCTTCCCGCCGAGCACGGCATCGTCGGCAACGGTTGGTACTTCCGGGAGCTGGGCGATGTGCTGCTCTGGCGCCAGCACAACGGCCTTGTCTCCGGCGACAAGCTCTGGGACGCCGCGCGCCGCGCACACCCCGGCTATACGGTCGCCAACATCTGCTGGTGGTACGCGATGGGCGCGGACACCGACTACACGGTCACCCCGCGCCCCGTCTACTACGCGGACGGCCGCAAGGAACCCGACTGCTACACCCGTCCGCCCGCGCTGCACGACGAACTCACCGAGAAACTAGGTACGTTCCCCCTCTTCCACTTCTGGGGCCCCGGCGCCGACCTCGTCTCCTCTCAGTGGATCATCGACGCCACCCGTCATATCGTCCGCACCCGGCGGCCCGATCTGGCGCTCTGCTATCTGCCGCACCTCGACTACGACCTCCAGCGCTACGGCCCCGACGACCCGCGCTCGCACCGGGCGGCGACCGATCTCGACGCCGCCATGGCCCCGCTGCTGGACGACGCCAGGGCGGAGGGCCGTACGGTCGTCGCGCTCTCCGAGTACGGCATCACACGTGTCTCGCGGCCCGTCGACATCAACCGGGCCCTGCGCAGGGCCGGGCTCCTTGAGGTGCACACCCAGGACGGCATGGAGTATCTCGACCCGATGGCCTCCCGGGCCTTCGCGGTCTCGGACCATCAGCTCGCCCATGTCTACGTACGCCGCTCCGAGGACCTTGACGCCACGCGCGAGGCCCTGAAAGATCTCCCCGGGATCGACGAACTCCTGGACGACGAGGGCAAGAAGGCCCACGGCCTGGACCACCCGCGCTCGGGTGAGCTGGTGGCCATCGCCGAGCCCGACGCGTGGTTCACGTACTACTACTGGCTCGACGACGACCGGGCCCCCGACTTCGCGCAGCTGGTCGAGATCCACCGCAAACCGGGCTATGACCCCGTCGAGCTGTTCATGGACCCCCTCGATCCGTATGTACGCCTCAAGGCGGCCAAGGCGATCGCCCGCAAGAAGCTCGGTATGCGCTACCGCCTCGCGGTCGTCCCGCTGGACGCCTCGCCCATCCGCGGCAGCCACGGCCGGCTGCCGCAGAGCGACGAAGAAGGTCCGCTCATCCTGTGCTCCACCCCCCGCGCTGTCGGTGACCGGGTCGCGGCCACCGACGTCAAGTCCCTTCTCCTCCAGCTTGCCGGACTGCACTGAAAGAAGGAGTTCCGCAATGAGCCGCAAGAAGTCAGCCGACCCAGAGCTCGCCCAGAAGCTGAGCAGACGCAATATGCTCGGCGTCGCCGCGGGCGCGACCGCCGCCGCCGTCCTCGGCGCCTCGGCGACCCCCGCCGCCGCCCAGGGCAACGGGAACGGTCATGGCCACGGCCATGGACACGGCCAGCCCGTCCTGCCCGCCGGCCGGCTCGGCGTCCAGCTCTACTCACTGCGTGACAAGGTCTCCACGATCGGCTTCGCGAAGGTCTTCGAGGAGCTGGAGCGCTTCGGTTACGACGAGGTCGAGTTCGCCGGATACACCCAGGGATCCGCGGGGGCCATCACCCTGCCCCAGCTCAAGCGGCTGGCCAAGGACCACGGCCTCAAGGGCATCGGCAGCCATGTCAACTACTACGACGACAACAACCCCAACGCCTACAGCTTCGCCCAGAACCTCACCAAGGTCCTGGACGACGCCCAGGAACTGGGTCTGGACCACATCGGTACGGCGTCGGGTCCGTGGCGCTACGGATCGACCGTGGACGGCTGGAAGCGGGCCGCCGCGGACTTCAACGCCTATGGGGCCGCCGCCAAGCGGCGTGGTATGAAATTCTACCAGCACAACCACGCGGAGGAGTTCTCCTTCGCCACCGACCAGCCCAATGTCCGGCTCTACGACGTTCTGCTGGCCGAGACCGACCCCAGTCTGGTCTATCTGGAGATGGACATCTACTGGGCGTTCGCGGGGCAGTTCCGCTTCAGCAAGACCCCCGAGGGCAAGCCCGCGCCCTTCGACCCGCTGCGCTATGTGCTCAAGCAGCCGCACCGTTACCCGCTCTTCCATGTGAAGGACGGCGTCGAGGACATCGCCGCCCGCGACGGCTACCGCATGGTGGACGTCGGTGACGGCGACATCGACTACCAGCGCTTCATATCGGCGGTGAACAAGACCCGCGGCGGACGCCGTGACCACCACTGGCAGGTGGAGCACGACCAGCCGGTGGACTCCATCCTCTTCGCCAAGAAGTCGGCGGCGCATCTGCACTCGCTGCGCGAACGCCGCTAGGAAGCGTATGCCGGTGTGACGGCACAGTGGTGAGACCACATGAAGGCGGCCCTCCCCGCGGCTCGGTATGAGCCG